>NZ_JBFRFS010000010.1:0-204272 GCF_052114945.1 Glaciibacter sp. 2TAF33 | reverse complement strand
GAGCCAGGATCAAACTCTCCGTAAATGTTTGATTGCACGACCACCGAAGTGACCGGCACATCTAGAGTGCCCAGCCGCCGGAATAGGCGAACCAGACACAAGTTTGAAACTGACAGAACAAATCATTACTGACTTGCTTTGTTGTTTAATTGTTTTCCAAAGGAATCTCATACGCGGTACCCCCTAGAAAGGAGCCCTACGAACGAGGTTTTTGGCATTTGACATTGTGCACGCTGTTGAGTTCTCAAGGATCGGACGCACCCGACTTCAGGCCTTACGGCTGTCGCTCCGGGGCAACTTCTCTACCTTACCCACTGGCCTTTCGCCTGTCAAATCGAGCGTTTCGCGCCATCCGGACGGTGTTGAACACATGCCCGAACCACGCCACTCGAACCGGCAAACAGTCCTGTGGGAGGATTTTTAATCGTAGGCGTCAAAGCAGCTTCCTACAAGAGGAATTGTTTGCTTTTCAGCTTAGGATTTGGTCCCGCTTGAGGCCGGGAAGCTCTTCGGCTTTCCCGCACCTGTGGGGTGACGAGAGATGACATTACGCGGATTCCGGGGGGCCCGCAAATTGCGCGTGCAGCCCGGGCGTGTCACGCTCTTCACCCCGCGAAACCGGGGCTGTCGCCGCCCCACCGCAGGCGGCATCGACGACAACCCCGGTTTCAGCGGGATGGGCAACCGGGCGGATCAGTAGCGGTAGTGGTCGACCTTGTACGGACCGTCGACGGGTACGCCGATGTATGCGGACTGCTCCGGCGTCAGCGTGGTCAGCTCGACCCCCAGAGCGTCGAGGTGCAGCCGCGCCACCTTCTCGTCCAGATGCTTGGGCAGCACGTACACGCCGATCGGGTACTGCTCCGGGTAGCAGTACAGCTCGATCTGCGCGAGCACCTGGTTCGTGAAGGAGTTGCTCATCACGAACGACGGATGTCCGGTGGCGTTACCGAGGTTCATCAGTCGCCCTTCGGAGAGCACCAGGATGCTGCGCCCAGTCGGCAGCCGCCACTCGTGCACCTGCGGCTTGATCTGCACCCTCACCGCACCCTCGAGGGACTCCAGTCCGGCCATGTCGATCTCATTGTCGAAGTGGCCGACATTCGCCACGATCGCGAGGTGCTTCATACCAAGCATGTGCTCCGTCGTGATGACGTTGAAGTTTCCGGTGCCGCTGACGAAGATGTCGACCTGGTCGACCACCGACTCGATGCGCGCGACCTGGAAGCCGTCCATCGCGGCCTGCAGCGCGTTGATCGGGTCGATCTCGCTCACGATCACCCGTGCGCCCTGGCCGCGCAGGGCCTCGGCGGCTCCCTTGCCGACGTCACCGTAACCTGCGACGAAGACGACCTTTCCGCCGATCAGCACATCCGTTGCCCGGTTCAGTCCGTCAGGCAGTGAGTGACGGATGCCGTACTTGTTGTCGAACTTGGACTTGGTCACCGAGTCGTTGACGTTTATCGCCGGGAACAGCAGCTGCCCCGCGGCGGCGAGCTCGTACAGCCGGTGCACGCCGGTCGTGGTCTCCTCCGTGACGCCCTTGATCTCACTGGCGATACGGGTCCACCGGTCCTCGGAGAGGTCGAGCGAGCGGCGCAGGGTGTCGAGCACGACCGCGTATTCGTGACTGTCGGCATCCGTGGCGGCGGGGACGGCGCGGGCCTGCTCGAACTCGCGTCCCTTGTGCACCAGCATGGTGGCGTCGCCACCGTCGTCGAGGATCATGTTCGGGCCGGCCCAGGTCTCCCCCGCGGCGGCGGCCTCGACGCTCCAGTCGAAGATCTGCTCGGTGCACCACCAGTACTCCTCGAGCGTCTCGCCCTTCCAGGCGAACACCGGAACCCCGGCCGGCTGCTCGGGTGTGCCGTTGGGGCCGACCACGATCGCGGCGGCCGCTTCGTTCTGGGTGGAAAAAATGTTGCAGCTGGCCCAGCGCACCTGTGCGCCCAGGGCGACAAGGGTTTCGATCAGCACCGCGGTCTGCACTGTCATGTGCAGCGAGCCGGCGATGCGGGCGTTGGCGAGGGGCTTCGACTCGCCGAACTCGGCGCGGAGAGCCATGAGTCCGGGCATCTCGTTCTCGGCGAGGCGCAGCTGGTGGCGGCCCTCCTCGGCGAGGGACAGGTCGGCGACCTTGTAGGACGGAACGGTGGACGTGGGCGGTGAGACGACAGTCATGCGACTATCTAAGCATTCCGCCCCCCAAGACGGAGGGTCAGCCTCACGGGGGCGCGCGCAGGTGCCGGGCTTAGGCGCCGGAGCCGGCCTCGTCGAAGAGGTCGCCCATCACCTTGTGCCGCACGACCTGCCACCCCTTCGGTGCGGAGGTGCGCTGGGCGTGCCGCTCGCACAGGTCATAGGTGTGCGGCTCGTGGGTAGCCGAGAGCGGGCCCAGGACAGCCATGGAATCGGCGTACACATAGGTGAGCGTGGCCACGGCCGGGTCCGGGCAGGTGATTCGGGAACACGGCCTGTTTGACATCGCCTTTCAGAGTACCCTCACCGGCAGCGGAAGTAGGATGGCGACATGCCCAGGTCACGTCGTTCCGCTGCTCCGGCGCCCCTGCAGCGCGGGCGGGGACACGACCGCCACGGCCGCGGCATCCGTAGTTCTGCGACCGGTCCCTACCTTCCGCCGTTGCGCACCCGGATCGACCTGTTCGACATGACTGTCGCCTCGACGGTCGAATATCTGCGCGGGGTGTGGCCGGATGAGCTGGGAGACGTGAGCTTCGAAATCGCCGCGGGCCCGCACGCCGTCGTCCCCGGTGTCGGGGTGGAGCGATGGGCCGTCAACGCCGCGGCCCGGCGGGTGATGTTCTACCGTCTCCCGATCCAGCGGCTGAGCCGCCTGCACCGCGACGACGAGCTGCACCAGCGCATGGTGATCGAGAGTTGTGTGTTCCGCGCGGTCGCGGAGTTGCTGGGCAAGGACCCGTGGGACCTCGCGCCGGAGCGCTTCCGGCACTTCTAGGCTGCGGTTTCAAGCGGATGCCGCTCCGCCGGCCCCGGCGTCAGGCGCTGCCGGTCGGGTTCAGTCTTCGCTGCCTCGTTGCCATCGCCCGCTGGCGTCGCCGGTTGCAAGCACGAGGGCGGCAACCGACATGGCGAGCATGATGATGCCGAGCGGGTTCGAGAGGCCGACCACGAGGTCGAGGCTCTCGGATGAGGTGAGGCTGCTGAGGATGGTCTGCAGCCCGGTCGCCGTGATGTCGGGAATGGTGAACCCCAGCAGGATGCCACAGGCCCACGCGACGGCAAGGGTCGCGATGGTGGCGGGCCGGGTCGGGCGGCCGCGGTGGGCGGTGCGCACGAGGGCGAGTCCGATGAAAAGGTGCAGTACGACCAGCACCAGGCCGAGGGTGAAGGCGAACACCGGGGTCAGGTCGCCGCCGATGCCGAAGAGGTGGCGTCCGCCGACGACCCAGGCAGCGAGGACGACCCCGCCGAACGCGACGATAACGCCGGGAACCGTCGACCGGGGCCCGGTCGGGGCCGGTATCTCGTTGCCGGCTGCCGCGTGGGAGCTCGCTGTGTTCACGTACTACAGGGTATCGCCGGGGACTCGGTGCGGCGGCGGCTGTGGCGGGTGGCGGTGGCGGGTGGCGGGTGGCGGTGG
The DNA here is from genome assembly GCF_052114945.1 of Glaciibacter sp. 2TAF33. Taxonomy (NCBI): domain Bacteria; kingdom Bacillati; phylum Actinomycetota; class Actinomycetes; order Micrococcales; family Microbacteriaceae; genus Glaciibacter; species Glaciibacter sp. 2TAF33. The sequence continues at coordinate 200,650 of NZ_JBFRFS010000010.1, read as the reverse complement.
CGGGTGAGCCGATGCGCACGAGGCGGCCGACGGCATCCGCTCGGATGCGCGACGAACGGCCTCCTGAGAGCTGGTATCCCGGCACGAAAACATCATGCCGGGCCGCCAACGGCTCGATCGGTGATGTTTTGGTGCACCGAGCGCCGATTCGTGCTGTTTTGGCGCACACGGGAGGTGAGCGGATGCACCTAGGGCGGCCGACGGCATCCGCTCGCGTGCCAGAACGTGGCGCGGCTTCCTTCGCGCTGCGGTTTTGTCCACGCGCGCATGGCATGCCAGCCGCGCGTGGACAAATCCTCAGCGCGAGGGAAAAGAAAGCGGCGCGAGGGAATGGAAGGGGAGGGAAGGCGGAAGAGGGAAGGCAGCCGAGAAGAGGGTGCAGCCGGTGCGCCTCGAGGGGTTAGTGCGCGTAGACCCTGATCGGCGTGGCCAGAGGCCCGGCCGGACTCACCGGGAAGGACGACAACTGGCCGTCCCCGGTGTATCCGACCGACGCGACGATGTGCTTCGCGCCGGTGACGATGTAGCGCCCGGACGGCGCAAACGGCGCGATGATCGACTCGCCGGACGGAACCGTCAGTCGCACTGACACACCGGCGACGTCGGTGACCGTGAGGTCGGCATCCGCTTGGCCCGCGTTGTAGAGATGCAGGCTGGGCGACGGGCCGTCCGCCACGGCGACCATGAAGCTGTCGGTGAGGGTGCCGGAGGCGGCGAACCAGGCGAAGTCCTTGCCGGTGGTGCCCGCGGTGGACGTGCGGGCGGCGGCGACGATCGGCTTGTCGGCGGTGAGCCGCACGGTGAAGCTGCCCGGGGCGAGGCTGTCGAGTGGCACCTCGGTGGCGACACCCGGTTCCAGATTGACCTTGAGCGATGTTCCGCCGGCGGTGCCGTCTTCGCTGATCAGCCCCACCTGCACGGTGGCGTGCTCGGTCCCGGGCACCATCACCCGCACGGTGGAACTCTCGTCGGTGAACTCGTCATCGGCGGATGCCACCGAACCCGCCGGCGGCGGCGTGATGATGACGCCGGGGATCGTCTGCTCGAGCGCGGCCGGGCTGGTCGGCCCGATCATCTCGACGCCACTGGGCTGGATGCCGTGGATCACGCTCTGCTCGAGCGACGCCGCGACTTGCCCGCCGCGCGCCTCGACATGCACGATCGGTGACTTGAGGTTCGGTGCGAGGCCGGCGAGCGAGACGATCCGCTGGGTGCCCGGCTGCACCAGGATCCCCGTCGACCCGGGCGCGTCGATGCGGCCGGTCTCGCTGTACACGGTCAGGTTGACGGTCGCGAGCACGGTGCTCGGGTTGCTCAGCAAGACAAGGCTGGTGTGGCCGATGTCGGTGGACCCGCCGACCAGCCAGCTGTCGCTGACAGCTTCGGCGCAAGCCGAGGCGGCGAACCCGGCGATGGTCTCCCCGGCAGCGGTCTGGGATTGGCTGCCGGCGACCAGCGGTGCAGCGGAAGCCCCGGGTTCGACCGGCACACTCAGCAGTTGCGGGGTGCCGTCGCTGCCGGCATCGGCGTTATCGACGGCATTGAGGTCGGTGACCTCCGGGCGGATGTCCTTCGTGTCGTTTGCGGACGCCCTGGCCCCGAAAACGCTTACCGCCGAGCCGACCGATGTCGCAGCGGATGCCTGGCTCGAGTCCTCGGCCAGCGTCAGCAGCGGACCAGCGCAGACGCGCTGCTGCTGGCCGGGCTGCGGGTCGATGACAGCGGATGGCGGCGTCTTCTGGACGGTTGGCCAGTCCACCACAGCGCCGGCACTGACGGCGGCCGCGATCACGGCGAGTCCGACGAGGCCGGCGGCGGCGCGCGCGCCCAGGATGGCAACTCCGCGCTTAGTGGGCATTGGTCTCGTCCTTGATCGTGTGGTGGATCGTGTCGTCGGCGTCGGTGCTGGCCGTGTCGGTGCTGGCCGTGTCGGTGCTGGCCGTGTCGGTGCTGGCCGGGCTGTTCTGGCTGCTCGGGCCAGTGGATGCCGTGTCGCCGGCAGGTGCGTCGGCTCCCTCCCCGTGAGGTACGTATAACGCACCTTCGTTGGCGTCGGGAAGGTGCGTTATACGTACCTCAGTGGCGGGGGCGGAGGCGGGGGCGGAGGCGGAAGCGTCGGCGGAAGCGTCAGCAGAAGCGTCCCCGGCCGTCGGAGCAGTTGCCGCAGGAGCGGAGGCCGCGGCAGCATCCGCCGCGCCAGCCCGGGCAGCGCGCTTCTTCTCCCTGGCGGCGCGTCGGATGGCCTCGCGGTTCGCCAGGCGCACGGCTTCACGGTTCGCACCGGTCGGGATTGAGAGCAGCACAGTCGCACCGAACACCAGAACGAGGGCCAGCAGGGAGAACAGGCGGAACGGTTCCCCGGCGTTCGGCGGGATTTGTCCGGCGCCCGCGGCATCCGCTGTCGCCTCATGCTGCCAGAGCCGTCCGAAGTCGGTGTCCCCCACCGGGGCGAGGGCCGCATTGCCGTCCAGGGCCGTGGTGGCGCGGAGCATCGCGTCGGCCGCGTCGGGACTGACCGGCGCGGCGGCCCCGGGGCCGGTGGTCACGACATCCGGTGGACGCAGCACCACGAAACGGATGCCGAACTTCGCCAGCTGCCCTGTCGCGTCGAGTCCGCTGCGGGAGACGAGGTTCCCGGCGAGGGTGGCCAGCTCCTTTTCGGCGGCAGAGAGCGTGGTGTCGGTGGCGCCGAGGGTCGACTGGTCGTCCAGCGTGACCCCGGGTCCGCGCACGACGGTCGCGCGAATCCCACCGTCTGGCTGCGGCACGATCTCGAGGGTGCCGACTCGGCTCGTCGTCGCCGCTTCCGCCGTGACGAAAGCGGGCAGCGAGCGCTCCCCGCCCTTGGCGACCACTGATGTGCCGAGCGCCATCGACGCGGCCAGCGGCGCGGCGACGATGAGCGCACCGACCGCGGCGGCAATAGCCGGCACCAGCGCGTAGCTGCGGGCGTTCCGGAACGCGAACAGTGCGGCCCCGATGATGCCCATCCAGTACAGGCTGAGCCCGGAACCCGCCCAGACGCTCGCGGTCTGGCTGCCGACGGAACTGAGGAAGAGGTGGGTCGCCGCGAGCGCCGTGGCGAGGCCGAACAGCGCGGCCACGAGAGCGAAGGCGGCGCTGCGGGCTCCGGGAAGGAAGAGCGAAACCACGGCCGGCACGGCCAAGAGCGCCAGCAGGAACGGCACGACGATCACAGCGTTGACTGTCGGTACACCGAGGGCGGTGAGAATCGGCAGCCACCCGCCCAGCTCGCCGGTCGGGAAGCCGAGCAGCAGCTGCCAGAACGAGGCGGGCGGGTCGAACACGGGTGCGCCGGGGTCGGCCAGGAGAGCGAGCCAGTTGCCGCGCATGCCCTGGTCGATGATGAGCGGCGCGGCCAGGACCAGCGCCGGGATCGGGATGCCGATGAACCGCATGATGCTGCGCCCGCTGACGACCACGCAGATCAGCCAGCCCGCCACAAGCGCGGGGGCCAGCGAGGGCGCACAGGCGACGATCGCAGCGAACAGCAGGGCAGCGGATGCCGATGCCGACCACGAGCGCGCCGCCGAGTACCCCGCGAAGAACAGCCACGGCAGCAGCAGGTGCACCAGCACGGCGGACGGACGGCCGGCGGCGATGGCGCTCAGGAATGGTGGCGCCAGCACCCAGAGGATAGCCACGATCGCGCGGAGCCCGCCGCGGTCGGTCAGTCGGGTGGCGGCCATCCAGGCACCGAAGGCAGCCAGCGGAAGGGCGGCGAAGTAGAGGAGCACCAAGGCGAAGGACGGCGCCCAGAAGGTGAGCGAGCCGAGCACCGCGAGCACTGCGGCGAACGGGTCGGCGGCGCCGACGAAGCCGAGGCCGGTGTCGCGCCAGCCGTAGAGCATGGTCTGCCAGAGTTCGGCCGGGGAATCATCGAGCGGGAGGAGTCCCCCACCGCTGAGGGTCTGGGCACCGAGCAGCGGGGCGAGGATCCCGACGCCCAGCACAGCGGCGGCGAGCACGGTCCAGGCGCCCCCACCGGAGAAGAAGCGGATCTCCGGGCGCGCGCCGCGGATGCCGGCCAGGCTCGCTTCGCGGCGGAGCGCGTGCCGTCGCCTCACTTCGGCAGCGGTGATCCGCAGCGTCGCGATCGATCCCCAGCCGAGCTTCCGGGTGGCCGCGAACTGCTTGCGGGCTGCGCCAACGCGCATCCCGTTGAAGGCGACGGCGAGGGCGGCGGCGAATTCGCCGAGGATGGCCCCCGGTTCCTTGCGCAGGAGTTGCCAGATGGAGCGGAGGAACGCCAACGGCACCAGCGAGAGCCAGTGGAACGGGACCGCGGCAGCCGGCGCGTAGACCATCCGGCGGTGCAACTGCGCGGTGCGGATGACCCGCAGCCGGCGGCGCCGCCACTTGCCACGGGATGATCCGTTGAGCCCGGCGACGCCGTCACCGGCAGAGGTGACCCTGGCCGACGGCGCGACCGAAACCCGGTAGCCGGCCAGCCGCACCCGGATGCAGAAATCCAGCGAGTCGTCGACGACCGGGAGGGCAGGGTCGAAACCGGCCAGCTGCTCCCACACCGTGTGCCGCACCAGCATGCCGGCGGCGCTCACCGCGAGCACGTCGCTCAGGTCGTCGTGCTGGCCCTGGTCGAGCTCGCTCTCCACCAGGGTCACCGTCGTGCCGAAGGGAGTGATCGAATGACCGAATTCGTGGATGTAATCGGAGGCGTCCCACTCCATGATCTTGGGACCGGCGACCGCGACCGAGGGTGCGATTTCGAGTTCGCCGAGCAGGGTGGCCAGCGCGGTGGGCTCCGGCGCGGCGTCCTGGGCCAGCAGCCAGAGCATCTCGTTGTCATCCTGCGGCGGGGCTGTGACGCGGACCGCGGCGTTGATCGCCTGGCCGAATGTGAGGTCGGCGTCGGCGGCGATGAACTGCGTGGGACCGAAAGCGGCGAGCATCGCGGCCGTCGCATCCGTTGACCCGCAGTCAACAGTGATCACGATGTCCGGCGGGCGGGTCTGGGATTTCAGCGCCTCGAGAGTTCGCTCAAGGTGTTTCGCGCCATTACGGGCGACAAGGATGGCGGTGACTCTCGGTTGCATAACGGGGACAGCCTAGGTCGGGTAACGCCCGACACCGCTCAATGACAGGGGCGCGCCCGAAATCGGTGCGCGAAATGGCGCGGCCGGGTGGGGAAAGGCGGGAAGTTAGCCGGCGCGCTTTCGAAGTTTGCGGCGTTCGCGTTCGGAGAGGCCGCCCCAGATGCCGAAGCGTTCGTCGTTGGCCAGCGCGTACTCGAGGCACTGCGCCCTGACCTCGCATGAGGCACAGATCTTCTTGGCGTCGCGGGTCGACCCGCCTTTTTCGGGGAAGAAAGCCTCGGGGTCCGTCTGTGCGCAGAGGGAATCCGACTGCCACGCCAGCGGGTTGTCTTCGGTCGCTTCTTTGCGAACTCCCGGAACTCCCAAACGAACAGGATCGATGAACCAGTCATCGGGTACCCCGGAACGATACTCAGGTATAGCCATATCGTCTCCCACCCATTGTGCCAACGCCCAAGGTTTGCGCGTCACTGACTAATTACACCGGTGTAGTTCCCTCGCGTCAAGTCGCAAATCATAAACTCTCAATATTCGCTGGAGGGTTTCGACGCGCCGGGGGCCTCTAACGATTCTGGCTGTGGGCGAACAGGCGGCACGGACGGCGCCTGGTTCGCCCGCCTTGAATCAGATTCAGGCGGATGCCGCCTGCCGCGACTCCCAGGCGCTCCGCACCATGTCCTCGAGGCTGTGTCGCATCCGCCAGTCGAGGTCGCGCGCGGCGAGCTCGCCGGACGCAACGATGCGATCCGGGTCACCCGGTCGGCGCGGGCCGATCTCCGGTTCGAAGTCGATCCCGGAGACGCGGGCGACCGTGTCCATGATCTGCCTCACCGAAACGCCCAGGCCGGAGCCGAGGTTGTAAACCGGTTCGATGGGCTGGCCGGCGTCGAGGCGCCGGGCGGCAGCGACGTGGGAGGCGGCCAGGTCCGCGACGTGGATGTAGTCGCGCACGCAGGTGCCGTCGGGGGTGGCGTAATCATCACCGTTGATGCGCGGGACGCGGCCATCGACCAGGGCGTCGAAGACACGTGGGAACAGGTTGTGCGGGCTGGTGTCACGAAGATCGGCAGCGCCGGAGCCGACCACGTTGAAGTAGCGGAGACTGGTGTGCCTGAGCCCGGCGGCCACGGACTGGTCGCGCAGCAGCCACTCCCCGATCAGCTTGGACTCGCCGTAGGGCGATTCCGGGCTCTTCGGGGTGTCCTCGGTGACCAGGTCGGTGTGCGGGGTGCCGTACACGGCGGCGCTCGACGAGAACACCATGTTGGTCACGCCGGTCTGCTGCATCGCGGCCAGCAGGACAGCCGTTGCGGTGACGTTCTGCTCGTAGGTGTGCAGCGGGCGCTGAACCGAGACACCGGCGTACTTGTATCCGGCAACGTGCACCACCCCGGTGATGGAGTGCTTGCTGAGCGTGGTCGTGAGCAGCTCGCCGTCAAGGATGGTGCCGCGCGCGAACGGAACGCCGTCGGGTACGAAGCTCCGGTGACCACTGGACAGATCGTCGACCACGACGACGTCGATTCCCTCAGCCCGGAACGCACGAACTACGTGGGACCCGATGTAGCCGGCCCCCCCGGTGACAAGCCAAGCCATGTGACACCCTCGCTGGTTGCTCGAGCGCTCGCGCGCTGCGTGCGGCAGACTCCTGTCGCCGCTTCGAATCCAACACTAGCGGGGCGTCAGAGAGGGCCGGTGGTGATCAGCCGATGAGCTGGCCGCGGCCGGGACTGAACGCCTCAGGACCCCGGTTGCGCTCTCGGATCTCCGGGCGACCGTAACCGTCGTCCTTCAACTTGAGGATTGACGCCAGCACACCCCAGAGCACCAACGCGGCGATGACTATCAAGATGAGTACCATGGCAGAAATTCTATGTATTGCGATTTCCTGCCGCGAGTGGCAGGATTGCCACTGATCGACATATTTCTGCCAAAGGAGCGGGACATGCTCAACAAGGTCGTCTGCGTCACCCTCCCCGGCATGGCGCCGTTCGAATTCGGGGTGCTCTGCGAGGTCTTCGGCATCGACCGGAGCGAACAGGGCGGCCCGAGCTTCGACTTCCACGTCACCGCGGCGGAACCCGGGCCGGTTCGCACCAAACTCGGCTTCGACATCATCGTGACGGAAGATCTCGCATCCGCTGACGACGCCGACCTGATCGCGATCCCGGCTTACCTGGCCGGTACGGACATCCACCCGGAGGTCCTCCGCGTGGTGCGCGAGGCGGAGGCGCGCGGCGCCTGGGTGCTCAGCGTGTGCAGTGGGGCGTTCGTGCTGGGAGCGGCGGGCATCCTGGACGGCCGGCGCAGCACGACGCACTGGATGTACACGGACGACCTCGCCCAGGCATACCCGCGGACGACCGTTGACCCCGACGTGCTCTTCGTCGAGGACCGCAGGGTTGTCACCGGCGCCGGTACCGCGGCCGGCATTGACGCCGCCCTGCACATCGTGCGCAAGGAACTCGGCGCCGCTGCGGCGAACAACATCGCCAAGCGGATGGTCGTTCCCCCGCAGCGCGACGGCGGCCAGTCGCAGTTCATCCAGTCACCGGTGGTCGAATGCCAGAGTGACTCCTTCGCGGCCGTGACGGAGTGGATGCTGAAGAACCTCGAGCAGGAACTGACGGTGGACCAGCTGGCGCGCCAATCGCTGATGTCGTCGCGCACCTTCGCCCGCCGGTTCCGCGCCGAGCTCGGGACGACGCCGACCGCGTGGCTCAACCGGCAGCGCCTGCTGCGAGCGCAGCAGCTGCTCGAGGAGACCGACCGGGGCCTTGAGGAGATCGCGAGTGATACCGGCTTCGGCGGGGCAGCGGTAATGCGGCACCACTTCATCAAGGTGTTGCAGACCACGCCGACCGCGTACCGCCGCACGTTCGGCAGCCAGCGCGTCGCCAGCTGAACGTTCCCGCCTATCGTCCGCTGGTTGCAACCTTCGGGACGTCGCCGCATCGGGACTCCATCGCGGCGGTAACCCGCGCGTCATCAGCGGGCAGGCCCGTCGCCACCTGTGAGGAGCCGCCGTTCACCGCCTCGGCGCCGTCCTTCGATACGTCCACCAGGGTCTGCGTGATGTCGTAGAGGTTGTCGTCACCACGGCTGGCGAGCAGGCCGAGCAACTGGCGGCCACCGTTGTCAGTGGCGCAGGAGACGCCGGTGCCCGTGTCGCCGAACCCGTTCAGTAGGAAGCGGTAGGGTTCGCCGTCCACTCCCTTCGTGGTGACGAAGGCGCAGTCGACGAAGGCGTGCAGGGTGGCAGTGCGGCTGTCGTCGAGCACCGTGATCACCACCTCGGTCTCGAGGGGCGCGGACCAGCCGCTGTGCCTTCCCGGGCCGGCGAGGTCGTCCCTCAGCACGATTGTCGCGCCCGACGCGGTCTGGATGCCGTACTCGAATTGCGGGGACTCGGCGTAGAACTCGGTGTCGGGCCGGCCGTCGCCGTCGACATCATCGATGGTCGCGACATCCGAGCCGCTCGGGATACTCCCGCCGTTCGCGGCGCACCCGGCGGATGGGCCGGTGGGTGGGGCCGAGGACGTGGGCGTCGACGCAGTCGAGGCGGCGGTCGGCGTCGCACTGGAACCCTGATCTGGCCCCACACTGGTGCATCCGGCGAGCACCAGGGACAGTCCGACCATCCACAGCAACCCCAGTCCGGGTTTTCGGTGTGCGCTCATCTGGTCAGTCTGCTCGGTGGCGCGCCGCGCGTCTATGTTCAGCGTCGTCCTCCAGCGATTCGGTGGCCAGTTAAGGAGAATGCTGCCACCGCAACAGGATCCACCCGGAATTCCGGGCCACCCCGTGGGGCGCCGCGGCCCCGCGACGGGAATCTCCGGAGTCAGCCCCGGGTCTTCGTCCTCCCGCGGTCATAACTCCTGCGATTCGCTGAGCATTGCAGCGGACTTCGGCGGAATGATGCGGAGTCTGGTGAGGGCGCCGTCGAATAGCAGGAGTTATGCAGGCCAGGGGGCAGCACCCCAGCGGTTGAGGCGGAAAAGCGAGCCGCATCGGCCGGGGAGGGCTTGATCAGGCGGCTGTGGTGGCCAGGAAGACCTCGCCGGCGCCGGCGAAGGTGAGCGTGCCCTCGTCGGGCGTGATGTAGACCGCCTGGCCGCGTTTCAGGGAAACGGATGACGTCGCACCGGCCACCAGGAACCCGCCGGCCGTGCAAATGGCGATCCCCGGTCCGGCCAGGGTGACTTGGCGCATCGGCACCGCCGGCTGCGGCCCGGTCGAGCCCCCCGCCGGAGCCGATGCCGAAACCGCGGTCGGTGCCGAAGCCGGGACCACGCTCGGTGCCGATGGCGTGGCCTCGAGGTGCACCAGCTCGAAATCCGGCACGTCCGGCCGGTACACGGCCACTCCCGGAGACGACTCCGGCACGGGCTCGAGGTATGGCACCGGGACCGGCTCGAAGTTCAGCACCTCCAGCAGCTCGTCGACGTCGATGTGCTTCGGGGTGAGCCCCCCACGCAGCACGTTGTCCGACGCTGCCATCAGTTCCACCCCGAGCCCGGAGAGGTAGGCGTGGATGTTCCCGGCCGGCAGGTACAGCACCTCGCCGCGCCGAAGCGACACCCGGTTCAGGAGCAGCGAGATCACGATGCCGGGGTCACCGGGATAGACGGAGGCCAGCGACTGCACCGTCGCGAGCTCCCTCTGGAAGTCCACCTGGGCCCCGCCGGACGCCAGGAACGCGGCTTGCGCGGCGAGCGCCGTCACGCGTTCCACCAGCCACGACACCTCGCCGCTGTCCTCACCCCGCCCGTCGCGGAGCAACCAGTCGACGGCGTCGCGGAGCGGGTCAGGACTGGAAAGCCGGCTCTCGAGCGCATCAAGCGCGGCCGGCTGCGGGTCATCCATGGTGGCGTCCAACACCCGCAGTTCCTCAAGCAGCGAGCGCACCGAGGACAGAGCCCGGAAACCGCACAGGGCCTCGAAGTTCTCGCTCAGCGCGTAGATCAGCTCGGGCTTGTGGAACGGGTCCTTATAATTGCGGTCCGCGGCGTCCAGCGGCACGCCCGCCTCGTTCTCCAGCTGGAACCCCTCGCGGGCCTGCGCTGGCGTCGGGTGGGCCTGCAGCGAGAGCGGGCTCCCGGCGGCGAGGATCTTCAGCAGGAACGGCAACCGCGGCGCGCCGGCATCGGCGAAGAGCGACCCGGGCTGCGACCAGCCCGCACCCAGCGCGGCGCCGGGAGAGGAGGCGATCCACGACGCCACGTCCGAGGCGCCGCCGACGGCTGACGGGTCGAGGATCCGGGACGGCGATCCGGCGTGCGCCCCGAGCCACAACTCGGCCTCCGGCTTTCCGGACGGTGGCGTTCCGAGTAGCGAAGCGATCGCGGTGTGTGAACCCCAGGCATAGTCCCGCGGTGTATTGGTGATGCCCACAAACATGCTGCGCTCCTGCTCTCGCGGTTTAGACCAAACTACCAATCGCTTTGAGCCGGCCGGCGTGCAGCCTTAGGCTGACGGACACTGGCCGCCCGAGTGGGCGGTCGCCGTCTGTAATGGAGCGACAATGACCTTCGAGATACTCGGCAGCGACTTCTACGGATACCAGAGCCTGCTGACGGACCGGGAACAGTCGGCGCTCTCCGACATCCGCGCCTACCTCGAGTCCGACGTTCGGCCGATCGTGAACGGATGCTGGGAACGCGCCGAATTCCCCGCTGAGATCGTGAAGCCGCTGGCCCAACTCGGCGCATACTCGTTCGCCTGGCCGGAGACCCGCTCGTTCGAGAATTCCGCCGTGTTCCGCGGTTTCGTGGCCCTGGAACTGGCGCGGGTGGACGCATCCGTCGCCACCTTCGTCGGCGTGCAGAACGGGCTGGCCATGGGCAGCATCTCCATCACCGGCTCGCAGGAGCAACGCGACGAGTGGTTGCCCAGGCTGGCGAGTGGCGACGTGGTCGGGGCGTTCGCACTCACCGAGCCACTGTCGGGCTCCGACTCGGCGCAGGGCCTCCGCACCGTCGCCACCCGCGACGGCGACAACTGGGTGCTGAACGGCTCCAAGCGCTGGATCGGCAACGCCACCTTCTCCGACATCGTGATCGTCTGGGCGAAGGATGCCGCTGACGGTCAAGTGAAGGGATTCATCGTCCCGACCGACACGGCCGGCTACACCGCCACCCCGATCGAGAACAAGATCAGCCTGCGTTCGGTCCAGAACGCCGACATCACGCTCGAGAACGTGGTGGTGCCGGAGAGCCTGCGGCTGCAGAACGCGAACTCCTTCAAGGACACCGCCAAGGTGCTCCGGCAGACCCGCGCCGAGGTGTCGTGGGCGGCCGTCGGGAACGCGATCGGCGCGTACGACGCGGCCGTCGCCTACTCCAAGGAGCGGGTGCAGTTCGGCAAGGAGATCGGCGGCCACCAGCTGGTGCAGGACCTCCTGGTCAAGAGTCTCGGCAACATCACCGCGTCGATCGGCATGGTCGTGCGGGTGTCGCAGATGCTCGACGAGGGCACCCAGCGCGATGAACACTCCGCCCTCGCGAAGTCGTTCACGACGACCAAGATGCGGGAGACCGTCAGCTGGTGCCGTGAACTGTTCGGCGGCAACGGGATCACCCTCGACTACGACGTAGCCCGGTTCTTCGCTGACGCGGAGGCCATCTACTCCTACGAGGGCACCCAGGAGATGAACACTCTGATCGTTGGCCGGTCCATCACGGGCACGGCCGCATTCGTCTGAGCGTCTTCGCGTTCTGACCCGCGTTCGGGCGTCACCATCGCTCCTTGTCGAGCGAGAGAACCGGCGCTACCGTCACAGTTATGGCGCATTCGCGACGCTCCGTCGCCCTCTTCGGTTCACTCGTCATCGCCCTGCTCCTGGCCGGGTGCGCGTCGACCGGGGACCAAGTGGACTCCGCGATCCGCGCGTCTAACTCCGCCGTGCAGTCGGCCACGCTCGGCCTCACCTTGCACGGCGACGACCGCGCCACTGACGCGGTGACCGCCACGACGCTCGACGACGCCAGGACCGAGCTGGTCGCGGAGGGCACAACGGTCAGCGAACTGTCCGCGGCCTCCCCATCGGAAGCCCGTAACCGCCAGTCGGCGCTCACGCTGATCCGTGCCGCAACGGATGCCGTCAATGACGCCTCAGACTCGCTCTCGGCCGGTCGGAACCTCGCCACCCCGACGGCCACGCTCAAGTCCGTCGGGAAAAAGCTCACCGCGCAGGTGAAACAGGCAGAACAACGCTCGGAGCAGACCCAGTGAAGCGCCTGTTCGGGGTCGCCCTCGGCATCCTGACCGCCATCGGCGGGTTCGTCGACATCGGCGACCTGGTCACCAACGCTGTGGTCGGCTCACGATTCGGCCTCAGCCTGGTCTGGGTGGTGCTCGTCGGCGTCGCCGGCATCTGTTTGTTCGCCAACATGTCCGGGCGGGTCGCCGCCGTGAGCGGCCGGGCGACATTCGAGATCATCCGGGAGCGGATCGGCCCCCGCGCAGGCCTCGCGAACCTGGGGGCGTCGTTCTTCATCAACCTGATGACCCTGACTGCCGAAATCGGCGGCATCGCCCTCGCCATGCAACTGGCTACCAGCGTCGAACCGATGCTCTGGATGCCGATCGCCGCCTTCGCCGTCTGGATCGTGATCTGGCGGGCGAAATTCAAGATCCTGGAGAACGTGACCGGGCTCCTCGGTCTCACCCTGATCGTCTTCGCCGTCGCGGTCTTCATGCTCGGACCGAACTGGAGCGACCTCGCCCAGCAGGCCATCCAACCGACAGTGCCGGCCAAGGAACAGCCGACAACCTACTGGTACTACGCGATCGCCCTCTTCGGCGCGGCGATGACCCCGTACGAGGTGTTCTTCTTCTCCTCCGGCGCGATCGAAGAGAAATGGACCGCGAAGGACCTCGGCCAGTCGCGGATCAACGTGCTCGTCGGTTTCCCGCTCGGCGGCCTGCTGTCGATCGCGATCGCGGCCTGCGCGACAATCGTGCTGCTGCCGAAGTCGATCAATGTGACCTCGCTGTCCCAGGTGGCGCTGCCGGTCGCGGAGGCGGGCGGAAAGGTCGCCCTCGCGTTCGTGATCGTCGGGATCCTCGCCGCGACCTTCGGCGCGGCCCTGGAAACAACATTGTCGAGCGGGTACACGCTCGCCCAGTACTTCGGCTGGTCCTGGGGCAAGTTCCGTCGTCCGGCGGAGGCCGCCCGGTTCCACCTGTCGATGATCATCTGCCTCGTCATCGGGGTCGGGGTGCTCATGACCGGCGCTGATCCGATCCTCATCACCGAATACTCGGTGGTGTTCTCGGCGATCGCGCTTCCCCTGACCTACCTGCCGATCCTGATCGTCTCCAACGACCCGCAATACATGGGCAAACACGTGAACGGGCGGGCGACCAACGCCATGGGCATGGTCTACCTCGTCATCATCGTCGTCGCGGCAGTCACGGCGATCCCCCTCATGATCATCACAGGAGCAGGAGCATGAGTATGAATACCAGCCGCAACCCCGCGTCGAGCAACAAGGCCGCCGGCACCGCCGCCACCCGCACTGCCTCCAGCCGTGTCGAACCCACCCTGCTCGAGGCGCCGCCCCCCGTGGCCGGGCTCGTGCTGGACGCCCAGCTGCACCTGCTCGACCGGCAGGTGCTCGACCGCAACGATGTGCCGGTGACCACGGTCGACGACATCGAGATCACCGGCATCGACTTCGACGAGCCGATCGAACCCGGCTCCCCGGCGCCGACGATCTGCGCGCTCCTCACCGGACCGGTGCTGGCGACCCGCATTTTCGGGGGCCGGCCGCCGGAATCGCGGTGGGAGCGCATCCGCTGGTCGCACATCGCCGACATCGACACCGTGGTGACCCTCGGTGTGGACGGCGACTCGCTCGACCTCACCTGGACCGAGCGTTGGGTGCGCGACAAGGTGATCGGACGCATCCCGGGAGGCCGCCATGATCCTGAGTGACCTGCTCGGACGCCCAGTGGTCGACGCCGACGGCACTCGGCTCGGCACCGTGCTCGACCTGCGCTTCGTCATCGACGGCGCCCCCGGCCAACTGCTCGCCGACGCCCGGCTCGACGGCCTGGTGGTGAGCCCCCGGAGCCGCCGCTCCTACCTCGGCTACGAACGCGCCGAGGTGAACGCCCCGGCGATCATCAACGCGATCGTGAATTGGCTGCACCGGGGCACCTTCTATGTGACGTGGGAAGCGGTGGCGGTGGTCGACAGGGACCAGGTGCAGTTGCGGCCCGGCTATCGCCGGTTCGACGCCCGCATGCCCGCCCGGCACGTGGGAACCACGCCACTATCCTGAGAGCTATGCCACCCGTCCGCAGCCGCTTCGTCATTCGCACGTTTGCGACGCTCGTTCTGTTCACGGTGCTGGCCGGACAGTTCTGGCGGAATCTCCTCGGTTGGTGGGGATTCGGAGCGATCGCGCTCGTCGTCGTGGTCGGCAGCCTCATCGGCCTGGCCCGACTCAAGCCGGACTGGATGTGGCGGAAGTTCCCGAAGTCGCTCGGCGTCTTCCTGGTGCTGGCCACCCTCTCCATCGCCTGGTCGTTCTACCCTGGCTGGAGCGCCCTCGGCGTCGGCCTGCAGTGGATCACCACGATCGCAGCCCTGTTCCTCGCCCTGAGCCTCACCTGGCACGAGTTGCTCCGCGCTCTCGGAGCCGCTCTGCGCTGGGCGCTCGGCCTCTCACTCCTGTTCGAGCTCATCGTGGCGGTGTTCATCCGCCACGCCATCCTGCCGTTCTGGGTCTCCTACGACCTGGAGAAGATCCCGGCCGCCTTCTACTGGTCGCGGGGGCTGCTGCTGACCGGCGGACCGATCGAAGGCATCGTCGCCAATCGCAACCTGCTCGGATTCCTGGCGCTGCTTGCGGTCATCGTCTTCGCCGTGCAGCTCACGGCCGGAACGGTCAAGCGCGGCTGGGGCATCGGCTGGCTGGTTCTCGCCGCGGGGATGCTGGGGCTCACCCGGTCCGCCACGGTCACGGTGGCGGCGGCGGCGGTCGCCGTGGTGTTCCTGTTCGCGCTGTGGGCGCGGCACCGCGGACCCGACCGGCGACGCACCGTTTACGCGGTGGCGGCGGCATCCGTTGCCGCAGTGATCGCCGCGCTGGCCCTGTTCGCCCCGTGGCTGCTGAGCCTGCTCGGCAAGAGCGACGATCTGACCGGCCGCTTCGACATCTGGGGCGCGGTGGTGCAGCTGGCCAGCCAGCGGTCCGCGTTCGGGTGGGGGTGGGTGAGCTACTGGAACCCGTTCGTTGAGCCCTTCGACGGGCTGGCGGTGCGCAAGGGCGTCGAGTACCTGCAGGCGCACAACGCGTGGCTGGACGTGTGGCTCCAGCTCGGAGTGATCGGCGTGGTCGCCTTCGCCGCCCTGGTGCTGTCGACACTGTGGCGGTCCTGGTTCCTGGCCGTCGACCGGCCGGTGTCGGCGATGGCGCCGCCGATCGAGCCCGTCGCGGTGATCGAGCGCGCTCCGGTGACCTACCCCGCGTCCACCCTCCTCCCCCTGCTGCTCATGGCGGCGCTGCTGGCGCAGAGCCTGGCCGAGAGCCGGCTGCTGATCGAATACGGCTGGGTGCTGCTGGTGGTGCTGGCCGTCACGACGAAACGGCAGCAGGCGACCATGGCCACGATGCCGTAACCCGGTACCGTGGGAACCACATGAATGCGCGTCCGAACGCCCCGCTGCCCGACCTCGTTCGGCACTTCTTCGAGTCGCCGCGGTTCGCGTCGGCGCTGACCCTGGTTGCCATCGCTACCGCGTTCTCCACCAACCTGATTCGCAGCCTGATCGGCTGGCCGGGGCTGATCGGCGTCATCGCGGGTATCGCAGTGCTGTGCACGCTCTCGATGTACGCCCGCCGCGCCGGTATCGAATGGCACGGCCTACTGCCGATCTCGATCATCGTGTTCATCGGCTGGAGCGCCATCTCGGTGTTCTGGAGCGGCTACAACTGGATCTCCGTCGGCGGCGTCGCCTACCAGCTGGGGTTCGCCTTCCTCGCCCTCTATGTGGGTCTGGTGCGCGACACCATCCAGATCGTGCGCGCCGTCGGCGACGTACTGCGGGTCCTGCTCGGGGTGTCGATCGTGCTCGAGGTGCTCTCCGGGCTGCTGCTCGACCTCCCGATCGAGTTCCTCGGGATCGAAGGCAACATCGCCAGTCTCGGCCCGATCCAGGGCATCTTCGGCTCCCGGAACACGCTCGCCCTGGTCGCCCTGATCGCCGCAATCACCTTCATCGTGGAGCTGCGGGCGCGCTCCGTGGTGCGAGGCCTCGGCGTCGGCTCCCTCTGGCTCGCCGCGATCTGCCTGGTGCTCACCCGCTCCCCCGTCATCATCGTCGCCTCACTCGTGGTGGCCATCGCGGCCCTCGCGCTGTACACGCTGCGCCGAACCCCGGTCGAAGGCCGATGGATGCTGCAGATCGGCCTCCTGGGCGCCACCATCGTCGCCGGCATTGGCGGATGGATCGCCCGGGCCCGCATCGTGGAGTACCTCAACGCGGGCAGCGAGTTCGAGGTGCGCGTCACGCTGTGGCGCGAGATGTGGCGGTTGGTGGGACTGCATCCGCTGGAGGGCTGGGGCTGGGCCGGTCTCTGGCCGCAAACCGTCACCCCCTACGGATGGCTGGAGTTCGTCACCCGCAGACCGCACGACACCGGGCTGAACGCATTCCTCGACGTCTACTTTCAGATCGGCCTGATCGGTTTCATCGCCTTCGTCGTGCTGTTCGGGCTCGCCTTCGTGCGATCCTGGCTGTTGGCGTCGAACAAACGCCCGGTCGTGTTCGTCTGGCCGGCCCTGGTGCTTGTGGTCTTGCTCGTGGTCTCCGCCGCGGAGAGCACCGTGCTGGCGGAGTTCGGCTGGATGCTGCTGCTGGTCTGCTCGGTCAAGGCCGCGCAGGGCATGAGCTGGCGGAGCGCGCTGCCCCGGAGCCCCCGCGTAGACGTGACCTGACCCGACGCAGTCAGAAGATTTCGTTGACGGATCGCGAGAGTGTGAATCAGCGCCCCGAATCGGCGACACACGTAACACCCGACTCACGTGACGTGCATGTGACTCCGGTCAGGCTCAAGGATTCGCCATAGGGCAGGACCCGTACCTCGCCGTCGAAAGCGCCGATGAACGGCGCATCGTTGCGGCAACTCGGTTTGGGCTTCGCCTGGCCTATGCTTTCAATCCCGCCGGTGTAGTGAACTTCAGCTGGACACGGGTCGTTCGCATCCCCCCGCTGTGGAAGCGGGAAGTCGAACTCCTTGAGAGCGCAACCCCAGAACACCTCGGCGTCGGAGGAGTACTTGTAAATTCCGCACCCGATATTTCCGCTGGGGGTGCGAAAGTCGACGCCCGTCTCCGCGGATTGCGTGAACTGCGAGTAGAGGGCGGGGTCGGCGGAAGAGGCAGACGTCGCATCGGGCGTCGGATCCGCCGAGGCGGTCGGCGTCGGCGTGACTGGTTCATCGGTCGAAGACACCACCGGCGACCGCCCAGCCGGGAGCGGCTCTTCCGCCTGACCGGCGCAGCCTGTCAGCGCTACAGCGATGAGTAGTGGAAGTGCTAGCCCTACGAATACTCGCATTCGTCATCCTTCACCTCGCCCAGCCGTGCGTGAAGTCCAGGGGGACGCTTGTGAAGTCTCGTTGGCGGCACGCGGCCGGGTGAACCGGGCGCTCCAAACCGGTAAGTCAGACCGGCTGCACTAGGTCACGCAGCACATCCTGAAGGCCCAAGCCGTAGCGGTTGTAGGCTCCGGTTCGCCACTCCTGCAGGATCGGTCGGACGCGCAGGAGCCGGGCAGCGGGCAGCATATTGCGCATTTGATCATGTGCGACCTTGGCGTCGATCTTGGCAAGTGTTCCCGGCGACACGACAGGCCGGAAATCGCGCGCGCGCTCCTGTAATGCTTCGGCTCGAGCAAGCAGTCGTCGATTGCGCGCCGAACGAGGCGCGCGCAGTCGTCCCAGCTTGCCTGCGGCGTCAAGGCTTGAGGCGCCGATCTGATTTCCGCCGTGTTGCCGATAATCGATGAGCGCCTCGGCAAGCAGATCGACCTCCCCCGTCACTGCCCCGACCATCGCCAGCCACTCGTCGTGCACCCAAGATTCGGGAAACGGGACAGCGCGCTCGACCAGATTGCGACGCACCATGGTTGTTGCTCCGGTGACGATATTGCGGCGAAGCAGGGCATCGAGAGCACGTCCCTGGTGCACCGAATCTTCGTCTGACCTCGATACGCCAAGTGTGGCGAGAAGGGTTAGTCCGGTGGGCTTCCCCTTCGCGTCAACGAGGCGCGCGTCGGAGCTGAGAAGCAATAAATTCGGTCGACGCCCGAACTCAGCGACCATTCGTTCGAAGCGTTGTGGGTGCCAAAGATCGTCCTGATCGCTCAGTGCAATCAAATCGCCGTTGCATGCGGTCAGCGCTTGCTCGAAGTTTCTCGTGACACCGAGCGGTTCAGCGTTCCGAAGGATGCGCGGCATCACGGCACAAGCGCGGTTTTCGGCTTGAAACTCCTCGATCGTGTCGGCGACAAGGTCGAGAGTGCCGTCAGACGAGCCGTCGTCGGAGATGACAATCTCATCTGGAACAAGTGTCTGCTGCAGGATGCTGCGGATCTGTTCCTGAATGAATGCTGCGCCGTTGTACGTGCACAGCGCCACTGACGTTACCTGTGACATCGCGAGTCGCGCCTCTGTCCAACGGACAGCACACCGAGGACCATGCCGGACATCGCTGTCTGAGACCCCCTGGTCTGCGGCTCAGCGGTCGTCATGACGGTCGGCATTGTAGATTTCTCCCTCCTGCAGGTGCCCGTAGGCGTCATCCGACTGGAACCTCGCGCTCTCAGCCGCGATGCGCCTTCTCAGGATGACGGCGAAGAGCACTGCCACTCCAGCGGCAAGCAGGTCGGCGGCCGAAAACAACATTCGGGATACAAGGCTCATTGCGGTGGCTTGGGGCACAGTCAGAAGGAGGGTCATTGCAGCCACGAGGATCGCCTCTCGCACGCCGACGCCCGAGGGGAAGACGAAGGCAAAAAGCCCAACCGTGAACCCCAGTGACATGGCTCCGGTCAAGAGGATGAGGGTTCCGAAATCGGGATCGACGAGGGAGTTGACCAGCACCCACAGGTGCACGCCATACAAGACGTAGGACAGCAGTGCCCACGCGACAGCGCGAATCACGACGCCGAACGTCACTTCGTGCTCGAGCGGTGAACGACGAAACAGCTTGAGCACGAGGGACGCGAGCCATGTCATCACGCGCGGATGCAGACAGACGAGCCCGATGGGAAGCAAGAGGAAGAACCACAGCAGGTAAGCGTGCCCCTCAACCACCACAGGAAGGGCGAGCGATCCGAGGATGAGTGAAGAGACGACGCCTATGCCCGCCGCGTAGAGCCCCGCCACGAGCACCCTCGGTCGGAGGATGCCATATTGCCGGCCGAGTTCCATCTGCATCACGTAGGACCAGACCGAACCCGGCACGTATTTGCCCAACTGGCCGACAAGCATCACCTGCGCTCCGCGCGCTACGGGAACGCGCGGGCCCAGGCCGTTGAGCACCGTGACCCAACTCATCGTGCCGGCGGAAAGCCCGGCAAGGACCAGCGCGAACGATAGCACCAGCGACTGCCAGGAGATTTCGGCGAGTGCTTGAGACACGGCTCGCCATTGGCTAACCAGATAGAACACCGAGAATCCGACGACAACGGCGAGGAGCACATAGCGGAGCACGAGGAAGATCTGCGGCGCTTTGTCCTTGGTCCACGTGCTCAAACGATCGCTCCCTGGAACCAAGCGACATCAGCCTGCATGTCAGCAATATTCGCGGCCGTCCCCGGGTATCCGGCATGGGAGGCGAGCCTGGTTATCTCCTCCACCGTCGAACGGCTGATTCCCGCGCGTTCCAGACCCACTGAGTTGATCCCGTCCGCCCGGCAGGGGCTTCCATATGCCTTGGAAAACGGGGGAATGTCCCTCGTGACCACGGATGACATTCCAACCATCGCGAGGGCACCGACCACCCTGCGTTGATGAACCGTCGTTCCGAGACCCAGGTTCGCTCCGCGGCCGATCTTCACATGCCCGCCGAGAGCCACACCGGAGGCAAGAGTCACGCCGTCGGCCAAACTGCAGTCATGTGCCACGTACACCCGGTTCATGATGAAGAGGTCATTTGCCAGCATCGTGGGTTCGTGCCAGCCCCCATGCACCTGCACGTCTTCCCGCAGGACATTCCTGTCACCCAGCGTGACACCGGGTCCTACGCCCGATGCGATCCAATCCTGCGGATGCGGAAATCCCCTGACCTCCGGTGGGCAGCCAATCTTCACACCGGCACCGATCCAGTTGTCATCCCCGATGACCACGTTCCCGCCGATGACGGCATACGGACCGATTACGTTGCCGGTGCCCACAGTGACATGTGGGCCAATGATAGCCGTCGGGTGCACATGATTCATCGGGTGAGTCTTCCCTGGTCTGCAGTGTCGCTGCCGGTACCGCGCCGATCGCTGCGGTCCTCGTTCTTGGCACGCCCTAGGATGGTTGGGTGTTTGCGTAGCCGCAACATCCGAAGCGAAAAGAACAGTGGGTTTCATGATACCGATAACGGTGGTCGAGTTTGGCGAAGCAGAGGAGGCGCTGGTTCTGGAGGTGCTCCGGTCCGGAAACATCGCACAGGGACCCAAGGTCAAGCAGCTCGAGGACGCGTTTGCTCAACTCGTCGGCGTGAAGCATGCGATTGCCGTCAACAACGGCACGACCTCGCTGGTGGCAGCCATTGAAGTGCTGGACCTCCAGCCCGGCGACGAAGTCCTCACCAGCCCGTTCACGTTCGTTGCAACACTCAACGCGATCCTCGAAGCGGGGGCGACAGCGACGTTCGCCGACATCAGCGAAGACGACTTCAACGTGACAGCTGCTACCCTCTCGGCCGCACTCACCGATCGCACCCGTGTCCTGATGCCCGTGCACCTTTATGGGCAGATAGCCGACATGGAAGGAATCTCAGGACTGGCGGCAGAGAAGAATCTCGGGATCGTCGAGGACTCGGCGCAGTCCCATGGTTCTACTCAGAACGGACGCGGGGCAGGCAGCTTCGGCCTGGGATCGTTCTCGTTCTATGCAACCAAGAACCTGACAACCGGTGAAGGCGGGATGATCACCACCGACGACGACGTTCTCGCCGATCGTTTGAGGGTCCTCCGCAACCAGGGCATGAGGGCGCGCTACCAGTACGAAGTCGCTGGGCACAACTACCGGCTGACAGACCTGCAGGCGGCGGTCGGCATCCCGCAGATCGGTCGCTACGAGGCTCTCGTCGCCGCGCGCCAGCGCAACGCCGCCTACCTCGCCGCCGGCCTCAGCAGTGTGCCCGGCATTGTCACGCCACGGCAGCTAGACGGCCGCCGGCACGTTTGGCATCAGTTCACCATCAGGGTCACTCCTGAGTCCGGTGTCACCCGCGAAGAGTTCGTCGCCAAGCTCGGGGAGTTCGGCGTCGGCGCGGGGATCTACTATCCGAAACTCGTGTTCGATTACGAGACGTACCATAATCGCGACGACGTGAAGGTCGGCACGTACCCGGTGGCCGAACGCATCGTACGTGAGGTGGTCTCCATTCCGGTGCATCAGAATCTGTCAGCGTCAGATCTCGACACGATCATCGAAGGCGTCGCCCGCGCGGCGTCGGCAAACTAAGAGGAGACTGCGCTCTATGTCCAACCCCCGAATCCTGCTCATCGGTGCCGGCTCTATGGGTTCTCTGCACGCCAGAGTCATCTTCCAGTCGCCGCTCGCGGAGTTGGCTACTGTGGTCGACCCGCGCCGGGACGTGGGTGGCGTCATTGCCGAGCGTTTCGGTGCCACGTGGTCACCGGAGTTGGAGAGTCTCGACGGTATCGACGGCGTTGTCATCGCGGCGGCAACCGAGGCGCATCATGCACTTGCGCTCCAGGTCTTGAGGGCGGGCATTCCCCTTCTGGTCGAGAAACCCGTCGCCGACGGGCTCGACAAGACGCTTGAGATTCTGGGACTCGCCGGCGACCTTGGCGTGCCCATCATGTGCGGGCTACTTGAACGCTTCAACCCGGCGGTCATGACGGCGAAAGCGCTCTTGAAGGATCCCGTGTATGTCACAGCCACCCGTCATTCCCCATACGCTCCGCGAATTCGCACCGGCGTGAGCTGGGACCTGTTGGTTCACGACGTCGATCTGGCGGTGGGCATCCTGGGCGGCGCCCCGAACGTGGTCTCCGGGTCATTGGCCAAGTTCCACCCTGACTCCGTCCCCGGGGCAGAGGACGTCGCCGAGGTCGTACTCGGTTTCGAGTCCGGCGCTATCGCTCACATCTCGGCCAGTAGGGTGGGGCAGCGGAAAATCCGGTCGCTGAGCATCCACGAGCTCGATAGGTTGGTCGAGGTGGATCTTCTCCGACGCGACGTCACGGTCTACCACCACGTTTCCAGCGAAGCGGCCAACGATGACGGACGCGGCTTCAAACAACAGACGGTCATCGAGATTCCCGAACTGATCACGTCGCAGGAGCCCTTGGCAGCCCAGTTGCAGCACTTCACCGGTTTGATCGAGGGAACGGTTGATGCTGACATCGAGCGAGAGTCGATTATTCCGAGCCACAGCGTCGTCGAGCAACTCAAGCAGCTTCGCTAGGGCCGCCCGGCGGCCATGTCGCCGAGCACCTGAAGGTGTTTTTCAGCGACCTTCTCGATGGTGAAGTGCTCGTCGATCAAACCCCGTGCATTTCCGGCCACTTGGGCACGCGCTGCAGCCGGATCGGCCAGTACCTTCATGATCGTCCGAGCGAGCGCTTCCGGGTCCGCACGTTCGTCCAGTGGTCCGTAGAACGGGGCGACGAACAGCTCCCGGCCGTCCACGACCTCGAATTCAACGAAGTTGTCCGGGCGGATGGCGGCAACGACCGGAATGCCCACGGCGAGGGCCTCCAGACTCGCTGTTCCGAAACCCTGGCCCTCCAACTCGTGCACCTCGAGATCCGCAGCGGCGAGGTAATCAGGAATATCGCCTTGCGGCAGCGGGCCAAGCGCGAGAATCGCATGGTCCACACCGAGTGCTTTCGCCCTGTGCAGGAACTCGTCGTGATAGACGCGGCCGATGACAACGACCGCTGTGTCCGGATACCTTTCCAAAACGGTCGGCAATGCTTCGACCAGAGCGACCCGGCTGCGCTGCGGAATGACGTGACCGAGGGAGAGAAGAATATGCCGATCCCCCAGTTTGTGCCGCTCTCGAGCGACTGTGGCATTCCCGCCTCGCAGCGCGTTCGGGTCGATCCCGACGGGAATGTACGTCTTACCCGATATGGAGCGTCGGTATCTGGAGTGGATGTAGTTGTCCATCAGCACATCCATCACGACCAGCTTCGGTCGGTGCAATTTCATCAACGGGTTGACGAGCAGCGCATCACCCATTCGATAGATGAAGTTGTTGAGCGCGTTCGGGCTGTAGAGACGCGTGTGGATGCTGAGCAGTGTTGGGACCGTGTGTTTGCGAGCCCAGGCACCTGAGATCCATGTCAGGTCGAAGAATTGCCCGTGTTGGTGGATCACGTCTGGCCTGAACCCGTCGAGCAGGTCGTAGACCGTTCTCTTCGCCGTGGGAGACACAGTGAACGCGATGTCGAAGTTCGCTGCGAAGCGAGTCTTGGGCAATGTCCAGGCGGGGACCCTGACGATGCGCAAGCCGTCACGGCTCTCCTCCGCCGGCGCACCCTGGTACCCGGCGGTCAGGACGAGTACTTCGTGGCCCGCTTGCGCATACTTCTTCGCCAAATGGTCTGCGAGGTGCGCAGATCCTCCAGGGCGCGGCGGGAAGAAGTTGTTTACTACGACGATTCTCATGCCGGCGCTTCACCGATGATCTGCGGGTTGGACGGGTCACTGAGGTCGACGTGGCCGACGACTCGTGCCGGCACACCGGCTACGACGGTTCGGGCAGCGATGTGATGCGTGACGACGGACCCGGCCCCCACAATCGCCTCATCGCCGATGGTGACGCCCATGTTCACGACCGCATTCGCCCCGATGAAAACGCGATCACCGATGCTGACGGCAGCCTGGTCGACAGTCGGGTATTCACGACCGGAGATGCAGCGCCGCGCACTGCTATGGGTATAGATGTGAACGCCGGAGGCGATGTCGCACCCGGCGCCGATCCTGAGCCCACCGGATCCGTCGATCACGGTGAAGGCACCAATCCAGGTGCCTTCACCGATCGATGGATTGCCGACAATCCAAGCCTGCTCGTGGTACGGATTCGCTGGGAGCCTGCCAGGCGTGCCCGGACTCACTGGTTCTGGGTCTCGAAACGGATGAGGTCCGTCATACCCTCGCCCACCGGGATCGTGTATTCGAAGCCGATGACGTCCTTTGCCCGCTGCACATCCGCCGCCCGACGGCTCACCAGCACATCACGCGGATTGAAAATCGGTTCCACGTCGACGCCGATCGCGTCGATCAGGATGCGCGCCAGCTCGGCGACACTGGTGTCAATGCCTGTGCCGACGTTTATCGGTACGTTGCCCTGCTCGGAGTCCACGGCGAGGACTACTGCGCGCGCGATGTCGTGCACGTGGATGAAGTCCATCGACTGCTCGCCCTTGCCGTCGATGATCGGCGCCTCGCCCTTGCGCAGTCGGTTGACGAAGTGGTTGATCACGGAGGTGTAATACGCCGTGGTCTTCTGTCCGGGGCCGTACACGTTGAAGAACCGCAGCGCGATCCAGGAGAGACCGGTACGACGCTGGTAGTAGGCGAGGAGGTCTTCGCCGGTGCGCTTGCCGATGCAGTACGGAGTCAGCGGGCTGAGGGTGTCGTCCTCGTGCATGGGCAGCTTGTCCGGGTCACCGTAAACGGAGGCGCTGGATGCGTACACAATCCGCTTGATTCCCTGCTCGGCAGCCGCAGCGAACACGTTGTGCGATCCGACGATGTTCACGTCGACGGAGCTGAACGGGTCAGCAACGCTCTTGTTGATGGAATCGGCAGCCAGGTGGATGACGCGGGTACAGCCCTTCATCGCGGCGGCGACTGCGGCGCCGGAGCGTACGTCCTGGTCGATGACCTCAACATTTCCAGTTGCGACCAGCGCGTTTGCGCGGTCGCGATCCCCGCGGACCATGTTGTCGAAAATGCGAACCCTGTAGCCCTTTTCGAGTAGCTGATTCACGACATGAAGTCCGATGAAGCCGGCGCCGCCGGTGATGAATACTGTCTCGTTTTTCGGTGCCACTATGTTCGTTCCTTCTGTTGTCTGCGGTTTCACGAGTCGGTGTGTTCCGGTCAGGATCCGATGGCGGCGCGCAGGGTTGCTGCAACGCGGTCCACTTCATCCTCGCTGAGGTTGGCATGCATCGGGATGGCCAGGTGCCGCAGGAACAGGTCGGCGCTGACGGGAAGATGACCGGAGAAGCCGTATACGGGCTGAATATGCGACGCGTAGGTTCCGAAGTTGCACTGGATGCCGTTGGCTTTGAGGTAGGTGGCGACCCTGCCGCGGTCGACGTCGGGGTCCAGGGTGACCACGTACGACTGCCACGGGTGCACCCGATCCTCCAGAGCGACCGGCGTGGTGACGCCGTCGAGGTCGCCCAGGAGTTCGCCGTACTGGGCGGCGACCGCCTGACGGGCGGCGACCAACGTGGTCAACCGGTCCAGCTGAGCGAGCATGATGCCTGCCGCGACGTCGGAGAGTCGATAGTTGAAGCCCAGTTCGTCAAAGGTCGGGATGGGCAGGTCGGTGCTGTTCTCTCGCGACAGGGCCGGTGCGATGCCATAGGTGTGCAGTTTCCGCGCGTGAGCGGCCAGGTCCGACTTGTTGGTTGTGAGAGCTCCGCCCTCGCCCGCGGTGATCCCCTTGCGGCCATGGAAGCTGAAGGTGGCGATGTCAGCCAGGCTGCCCGCCGGTCGACCCTTGTAACTGGCCCCCGCCGAACAGGCGGCGTCTTCCATCAACCACAGGCCGTGCCTATCGGCAATGGCGCGGAGTTCGTCATAATCTGCGGGCTGCCCGAACACGTCGACGGCGAGGATGCCGACGGTGCGTGGGGTGATGGCGGCCTCAACCGCCGCAGGGTCAACGCTCCAGATGTCCGGGCGGATGTCGGCGAAGACCGGCGTTGCGCCGGTCCACGCGACAGAGTGCCCGGTGGCAGGGAACGTATAGTCGCCGACGATGACTTCGTCGCCAGCCTGCGCGCCGAGCACGGTCAGCCCGAGATGCAGTGCGGCACCGCAATTGTTCGTGGCTAGCGCGTCGGTTACCCCGGTGACCTCAGCGAATCGTTGCTCGAATTTCTGGCAGGTCGGCCCGGCGCCGGAGAGCCAGCCTGAGGCAAACACATCAGCGATTGCTCTCAGTTCTTCCTCACCAACGGTGGGCTGGCCGAGTGACACGACATCTGACAAGAACATCCTCAATCTCTTGAATTGGCACCTATCGGTGCACACCCCGGCATAGTCTAATCGTCCCCCGGTCCGACGAATTGAGCCCACGCTCAGCCGAGCAGCAAGCATCGCTCACGGAGGGAACGCTTCCATCCTCCATTGGCACGTGTGCCTCTCTACGCGTCCTCACGCAAAGCGGCAAGCGAAAACGACCACAAAGACGAGCAGGAGGACTGCGTAAGCTGTCGCGATCAAACGGGACGACTTTGACGTCATGAGCATTCCCGCAGCGAGGAGGAATCCCGGTAGGACGGGAGCGCCGTATCGCGGCGGCAGCTGAAAGAACATGCCTTGTATCGCCACCATCGCCACCACAAGGACCGGAGCAAAGATTGTGGCCGAAATCGCCACAGTCCAGGCGAGGGCGTTCTCGAGTATTCCGACCTTGCGGACGAGCAACCACCCGATGACTCCAGCCACGCATAGCCATGATGCCGGAGCGATTAGGAAGCCCGGTATCGTGTATGCAAATGAACCGGCGCCGCCCGTCACGACGACGTTCGCATTGATCGTGCCGGGCAAGAAATTCATGAGCTGTTCACCCAGGCCCAATTGGCCGAGGGTCGGTCGAGCGAGGATCTCTTGATAGGGGGGATCTCCCACGGCAATGGCCGCCCGGATGGTCAACCAAAGTAATTCCGACGCCCCCGCGGCAACAAGTATGACCATGGCAAGGCGGATGAGATGCCAAGGACGCGGCAACTCGTCCTCCGCCATACCCCTCCGTTGCGCGACGATCTTTGCCACAGCGACAACAACGAGAAGGAGAACCACAAGGCCCACCGCGAGCATGTTAGTGACCTTGAACAACACCGCCGCGGATCCGAGTGGGACCAGCCACCAGCCCGTCATGCCGCCCTGCAAATACCTGATGGCCACCCAGAGCATAAGCGCACCGAAGAAAAACGACGGCGCGTCGGTGTTGACGTAGGTGTACGTCCACCAGGCGAAAGGCGTTGCGATGAAAACGAGCCCCAACGCAAGAATGGCGAGCTTTGGAACTCGCATCGCTCGCATCAGAAGGTAGAACGCCAGCAGCCCGCCAGCAAGCCAGAAGAAGCCGGTCAGCCGGTAGGACGGCACCTCGCCCAGTGCCGTCAGGGTCTGAATGACTTTGCCCGCCAGCCAGGTCAGGACGAAATAGAGCGGCGTGTAGGCGTCGGCTGATGTCAGTCCTTCTTGCGGATACAGCCCCCGCTGGGACTCGTACACGCTGCCACACGGTGCTCCCATTGCGCCGTAGGGCTTGACTCCCTCACACGACATTTGTTGCAGAGCCTGGTGACCGATGGCCTCTCCCTGCTGGGCAATCACGTCACTCGGAAACTTGAAAAGGTAGTCGAGATAGACCCATTCATCGATCGGCGATATCTGGTCGGTATGCCTCAGGGCAACAGCGAGGCACATTGCGAGTGCCGCGAGAATCAGAAGCGCCGGTACACCGAACCGATACGCCATCGGTTGGATTCGGCTCAGTGCAATCTGTACCCGGATTCCGGCACCAGTTCTCGAGCTAACGCGTAACAATTCACTACAACCTTCATGATGGTGGTCCGCTGCGCAGGCTTAGCTCTGCCGGGAACGGTTATCCGATCACTATAGGCGAGGCGTTGCCACGGCCTCAGCAGGAGCGTCGCGCGTGGTTGACCTCACCGGATCGCGCTGGCGAGAGAATGAGTACACGATGAGGCCGGCAAGCATGAGGCCGAAAGCCATGGTGCCGGTGTACCACATGCCCATCGGGCTGATGGGAAGGCCCCACCACCACTCAACGGACAGGTCAAGGTCCAGGCCCGCGAGGTCAACCCCGGTCACGTATCTCTCGATGTTCACATGCAGCGCGACGGCATTGGCCAGGAAGATACCACTCGCCGCTCCCACGAGCTGGACTCGCGACAGCGCGTTTCGGCTGATTCCGAAGAGTGACACACCGGCGAACATGATGAGCAGTGGGTAGATATAGCGCGGCTGCACGTAGGACCCTACGACCACTCGATCGTGAAGCAGAATGTACATCGGGACCACTACCAGGCTTCCGCCCACCATCGCGAGGGAAAGCCCCTTCCGCCAGTCCAGTGTCCGCACACCTACGAACACAACCGCAGAGAACACCGCGACAATCGTTACCCACACGATGCCAGGAAGATCTGTGTCCAGCCACCCAAGGCCCCAGAACCCGAGCGCACCGATCCACAACTGTGGAAGGAGTTGCAGGTTCAGTATGGCCAGGCCGGCGAGATTCCCCCCCGGATCGCCGTCGAACGCTTCTGGATTCAACACCCCGGATTGGCTTCCGGACAGGAAGAGAATTCCAGACACAATGGCGAGCAGCAAGGGCAAAATCGCCAGCACCGCGTAGCGTCGTGTCTTCTCGACCGTCAGGACTACGCCGACGGCCATAGCCAACACGCCGTAAACCGCCGCGTCCGTCCGCGCCCCGGCGCCCACGACTGTCAGGACCGCCGCTAGTATCCCGAGTCCGAAACGTCGTGACAGCCGTTCCTCTTGGAAATACGCGGTGACGGCGATCCACAGGGTCAATGCAGAGATGACTGCCCAGCCACTGGGGTTCACACTCGGGACAAGGAACATACCGAGCGGGACGATGGAAATCGCACCACCCCAGACAAATGGGACCCGTCGCGGCTGCGGCAGGAGGAAGAAGAGCAGCGTCCCAAGGGCGACAGCAAGGAAGGCGTTGAACACGCGCATGAGAGTGATGGACAGGGAAATGTCAGGTCCCGCGAAGACGCTCATCACTGCATAGAAAACCGGCGGGTAGCCGCCGGTGAAATTGCCCCGGTTGGTGTTCGTCATGACGTCTGACGGCTTTTCCGGACACGACGCGCTGGCCATCGGCTGGCCGGCGTAACACTGACTCGCCTCGAGCAGGGCGGCGGGGACCCTTCGCTGGCTTGATGCATCCCCGGTCTCGCACAATCCCTCTCGGATGCCGCCACCGCACCAGATGCTCGCCATGTGGTAGTCGTCATCCGGGCTGGACCCAACCGGCGACGCAAGAGCCCAGCTCACCAGAGCCACGAACAGCATGACGGGGACCAGGACCGCGGGGAGCACGCGTGCGAGGGGGCGGCGTCCGACCATGAATTTCTCCGACGCCTGAAAGCGAGATGTCATCTCTCCACTTCCTCGTTCACAGCCCGCTCATCCCTGCCTACTTCGCTCAATCCGAATTCCTCTGTGTGCAAGCGACCTTCAAGGGAGCGAATGCGCAAGTCCTGGAGCGCAGACATCTCGGCGAGCGTCCGTGTCTCGTTCTCGAGATCGGTGAGTTCGGCGCTGTGCTGGAGGCAAACCAGCACAAGGACCGCGATGCTTACAAAGAAGACGAGGTTCGTCGGAAGGCTCACACCGACCAGGTGCGCGGCGAAGGCGAGCACTCCCGGGAAGATGCCGATGACCAATGCCAACGTCCCGGCTATCAACCACCATACGGCATGTCGTTCCCTCAGCCGCCGCCGGCGGAGCATCTCGACGACAACCCCCAGCGTCACGAGCGACGAGAGAATCCCAAATACGTACGCAACCGCGCTCACAGCATCAAGCTTTCACTGCAAGCGACGACGCGGGGCGCAGCAGAGCAAACCCGAGAGCGAGGAAAGCGCGGCCCAAATAAGTTGCCGCCTTCACTGCATGATGCGATGGCTGCCCTCCAGCTCGAGGCCGCATGGACACGGGCACCTGTTCTATGACGCATCCGGCGCGCGAGGCAATCACCAACGCTTCGACCGTGTCGCCAAGGTATTCTGCCGGAAGGTGTGACGCGAACAGGCGCACCGCCCGGGGTCCGCACGCCTTGAAACCCGATGTTGTATCGGTCAGCCGGGTTCCCGCAGTACGGCTGAGGATTGCCGCTAGAACCGACATGGCGAACTTGCGTAGTCCTCGAACTGCATACTCTCCCTCGCCGGCGAAACGCGCACCAATGACAACATCCGCCCGAGCCAAGCAGGCGAGAAGTGCCGGCACGTTAGCTGGGTCGTGCTGGCCGTCCGAATCGATCTGAACGACGTTGTCATATCCGTTTTCGAGTGCGTATTTGAAGCCGAGCCTCATCGCTCCCCCGACACCAAGGTTGAACGGGAGCACAGCGACAAGGGCCCCTGCCTCCCGGGCGCGGCGCGTCGTGTCGTCGGAGGACCCATCATTGACGACGAGGCAGCATGCGTCGGGCAGCTTCGAGCGGACTTCCCTGATCACGTTCCCGACCGCTTCTTCCTCATTAAACGCAGGCATCACGATAAGAGTGCGTTCGAGCAAGGGTCCCATGGACACCATACTAACGAGGTGGTGCCTGTCAATCTGGGCGTCCCTCTGGCGGAGCGCTGACTCCGCCCTCGCCGGACCCTCAGAAACCAGCTGGGTAGAATACGACAGGAGGGCAGCCCACCTCACAGTATTCGGGCAAGAAGGAGCAGTGCTTGGAGCAGGCGAGGGACAGTACGATCGCGCCATCGGTGTCCGTCGTGATCCCGGCATACAATTCAGCACGGTGGCTGGCTTCGACGATCGCGGCGCTCACAGTAGCGCTGCACCGGACCGCCTGGACCCCGGAAGTCATCATCGTCGACGACGGCTCCACCGATGACACGATCGCGGTCGTGAACGCGATCGCCGCATCAGCGCCGTACCCGGTTCGACTTCTCAACCAAGAAGAAAACAAGGGACGTTTTCTCGCACGTTGGGAGGGGGTCAGAGCCGCCCATGCTCGCTCACTGCTCATCCTCGACGCCCGGGTCACCATGCATCCGGATTCCCTCAGATACCTCCAAGGCTCAACTCCGAACGGCGCTACGACTGGTCCGTGGAACGGCCATGTCATCACCGAACCGCTGTCGCCACTCGTGGGTCGGTTCTGGGAAGTCCCGACGCACCTGTTCTGGGGAGAGTACCTGGCAAAGCCCCGGCCTATGGTCATCACACCCGAAAACTTCGACAAGGTTCCCAAAGGCACCGGGTGCCTCTTCATCGACAAGGAACTGTACCTGGACGCGTGCACCGCGTCGTGGCCGGAAGAAAACGCCCACCTCGTCTCGGACGATACGAAACTGCTGCGGTTCATCGCGGCTCACTCTCCGATCCGGATCGATCCCGGTTTCTCCGCTACTTATCTGCCCCGCACAACAGTCTCAGGATTCCTGACGCATAGCTGGGACCGGGGGACGCTGTTCGTGGACAGCTACGCAGGCACCAGCCGCCTCCGAAACGTGATCCTCAGGAGCCTCGTTGTGGCACCGCCAGCGGTGCTTGCGTTGCTGGTCGTCCTCGCGGTGTTCGGCCAGTGGTCCGTCGTCGCCTGGCTGGCCGCTGTCGTCCTGTTCGGCCTTCTCATACCCGCCGCCGCCGCCGCCCTTCGCGCCTGCCCGCCTCGCGCCTGCCTGGCCTATCTCGTATTCATCCTCCCCTTCGGCGCCTGCTTTTGGGCGGGACTCACCAGGGGCACGATACTTCACCGAAAGTCTTTCGCCCTGCGGGAGCCGCTCACACAAGGGGTTAATCCGTGATCATCTTCATCTTTGGAACAACGGCAGAGGCGATCAAGGTCGCCCCTATCGCCCGGAGGCTACAGGAACGCCACATCCCTTACCAGCTGTGGCTCACTATGCAGCACACCACAGCCTTGAGGAACATTCTCCCCGAGCTCGGGCTGCGTATGCCGGACCGCCTGATCGCTGACGGCCGCAACGGGCAACCCTTACGTGGATTCGCGGATGTCGCCCACTGGCTATGGCAGATCCTTCGATGGCTCCGGAGGAACGGGAGGGGTCTCCGGCAGTCCTTGCCGTCGAATACCGTCATCGTGGTCCACGGCGACACCCTGACGAGTGTTGTCGGGGCGCTCATCGCACGGAGGCTCAAGGTGCAGTGCGCACACGTCGAGGCCGGTCTTCGCTCGGGCAATTGGCGCCATCCTTTCCCCGAGGAACTCGACAGGAGGATCGTCGGGGCTCTCGCATCAATCCACTACACGCCTTCTGAAGAAGCGACGAACAACCTGGCCGCAAAACGGAACGTCGTCCACACGGAGGGGAACACGGTGATCGACGCCGTGCTCGACCAAGGCGACGATGCCGGCTCGAATGGCGAGAAGTTCGGCGTTGTCCTTCTCCATCGGTTTGAGTTCATCTCCAACCAGCCGCTCGTGGAGGAAACAGTCTCCATCCTGGCCGCCACAAGCCCGTATCCGCTGAAGTTGATTGTGGACGCGTACTCCGAACATGCGGTCAAGGAAGCAGCCCTCAGCCACGGCAAGGGACGATTGACTCCCCAACCAAAGCTGAGCCATCAGGAGTTCGTCGGCTTGATGAAAGGCGCCGAGTTCATCGTCACGGACTCCGGAGGCATTCAAGCGGAGACGGCTCTCCTCGGAGTCCCGACGCTCATCCACCGTAAGACGACGGAGCAGGGTGAAGGCCTCGGAGCGAACATCGTGCTCTCGGAGTGGAAGTCCGAGCGGTTGTCCGCTTTCCTGAAGAATTTCGGATCATATCGGCGTCCCATCCAACGACCGGAACATTCGCCGTCCGACATCGTGGTGAACGACCTCGTCGCGAGAGGGTTCGCCACAAGCGACGCCCCACGACAGAGTTCCCCCTTTTAGGAGAGCGTATGTCGGCTAGGAGGATCGGTGGTCTCGTTTCACAGCACGGACGAGCGATCCTGGAAATTGGACTGGTCAGTGTTTTGGGAATTCTCGCGACAGCAGGATTCCAGATTGTGTCGCTTCGCGGCCTCGGCGCGGAACAATACGGGCTGCTGGCTTCTTTTCTCGCGCTGATCAACGTCGCTGCGATCGGGAGCTCGGCGTTGAGAAATTCGGTTGCAGTGACCACTGCGGACGTCACGCGACCGCCGCAAGCCAGGAACCCGCGTCGTGGCCGACTGGACAGCTCGATGATCGAGGCGCTTGTCCTCGGCGGAGCATGCACATGCGCCATCGTGTTCCTGTCGCCATGGTTGGCAAGCTCGTTGGCCGCCAATGCTCCGGCTGTCATTTTCACCGCAGCAGCGATGGTCCCATACTTTCTTTTTTCCCGCGCCCAGGGCCTGCTCCAGGGCTCAGGGGACTCTCGATCCGTCGTTTGGTGGTCCACAGGCGCACAACTCGTCCAGATTGCCCTCGCCGTCGCGGCACTTCTTCTGGGCTTCGGCCCCTTGGGGATTCTGGCCGCCCTGGTTCTTACCGCCGCCTTCGGCGCTTTCGGCGCCAGCATCCAAGCTCGAGGTTTTGGGGTTCCCGGCGTCCGCAGGCCGTTCTCGTTCAACAGTTCTGTCGTCCTCCTGATCACGATCGCATTCGCCTGGCTGACCAACATTGACGTTGTGCTCGTCCGGGCTGGAGCTCCTGAAGATGTCGCCGGCGCTTACGCCGCCGCGGCCGTCCTGGTGAAGACGACGCTAATCATCCCGGCGACGCTCGCCTTGTACCTGCTTCCCCGCTTTGTGAGCCGTCGGAAGGATGCCGCGATGACGAGGCTCGGAGTCAATGTCACGCTCGGAATCACATTGATGGCGGGTCTCGCAATGTTCTTCGTCGTGCTGTTGGGCGGTCCGTTGATCGTGCAGCTTCTCTTCGGCCCCGGCTACCAAGCGAGTGGAAGGATTCTGCCTTGGTTCGCATTGGCGTGGTTGCCGTGGGCATTGGTCCAGGGCGTATTGACCAGGCTGACGGCCGCCAGCTCGAAGGTTGCGCTTGCGGTTCTCGTGCTGGCGATAGTCGGCCAATGGATCACAGCGACAATTCTCCTCCCCAACGTATTCGCCATGATCCTGGCGAATGGCTGCCTGGGTCTCGTAGTCTTCGTCTGCCTCTTTGTGATCCACCTTCGCCCCGGGCTGTCCGGTAAAGGCGCTCTGCCCGCGAGCCACGTCATCCACGCCTAGCACCGGACTGCGCCGAGTGTGCCTGGGCTGGCCTATTTCGCGTCAACCCCCGGATGCGCGCTCCTCGTGCTTCGGGCCTCTGAACGGCTACGAATCCCGGTCCCCACTCGTTTGGACAAGTCGTGTGCTGGCTTCTCCACGAAACGATGGAACAGCACGGCCAGAATGAAGCTCAGCGCAACGGCAAGAAGTGCGGAGAACTTTCCAATGTGCAGCGCAAAGGCCACCGCGATGACGATCGGCAGATGGACCAAATACAAGCTGTAGGAAATCGTGCCGAGGTAAACCAACGGTCGCCAACTCAGCAATGCGGTGAGGGGCCCCCACAGCTGTGCGGTCACGATCAGCAAGCAAATGCCCACGAGCACGACAGGCAGGGTTGTTACCCGTGGCGGTAGCCCAATGTGCTGCAGCGATGGCCCGAGGAGGAAGAAGGAGCTGAGTGCACAGACGCTGGAAAGCGCCAGCACTGAACCAAGAACGTGCGATCTGCGACTGCCTGTTGCCAGGAAGGAGGAGAAGAAGCGTGCGACCTGCGGCCAATGCTGGGCAAGCAGCGCACCGAAGAAGAAGATGGGAAGGTACGACGTCGTGGGATCGTTGTGGGACCAGCCGGCGATGCAGGCGAGTCCCGCCGTGATTCCCGCGGCAAACGGATGTCGCCGCACCAGGAAGACGTAGAGCGGCAGCGCGAGGGAGAAGAGGACTTCCCACTGCAATGACCATAGAACTCCCAGCGAGGTCGAAGTTCCGCCGATCAGCGTGACATCGCGAAGAATCGAGCCCAAGGCGTAGTCGGTGGGGAGGCCATCAAGTGTGCCCCCGTCACTCGGTGTTGCGACATGAGGAACCAGAGCGTATGAGATCCACGCGAGCCCGATCGCGAACAGGACCGGCAGATAGAGCCGAACGATTCTGCTCGGATAATATGCCTCCCAGGAAAACGACGGTCGCAAAGCTGACCTCGTGAGCACGAAACCGGAGAGCACGAAGAAGAGCCACACCGACTCTGCGCCGAGCCACAGCGAATGCAAAGGCGTGTAAGCAAGCAGATTGTTGACAACGCCGGTCACCGGAGTGAGCTGGATTGCGGACTGGAGCGCCGGAAAATTGGTCGCGAGCGTGTGGTAGAGGAGTACTGCTACGGCGGCAATCCCGCGCAGCGAGTCCAGCTCTCTATTTCTCGTCACGCTTCTCCATCACCGCTGCAAGGTGTTCGCAGCTCCCTGAAACTTTACCGGAGGGCGCTCACCCGGAATTACGCCGAATCGGCGCGGATCAACGGGTGGTGAGCCGTCGTCAGGCGTTCGGTCCAGTCGGGATTGCAGCCGCGAACGATTGCACCACATTCAGCCAGCTGCCATTACCGATCAGCTCTCCGAGGCGAGCCATCGAGGTCACCGGCCGCTTTTGCCCTGCCACCAGCTGGAAGATTGCCCCATCCGCTGTCCTGATGAACGATGGCGCCGGGGCACCCTGCTTCATCTGGCCGCAGGTGAACTGGTCGACGGCCACGTAATCGAATGGATACAAGGACTCGCGCGATGCATCCACGGGATGCACCTGGCCGCCCGCAGACACATACTTCTGGGGTCCGCATGACAGGGCAAACTTCATGAGTTTCGCGTGCAGCGGATAGGCCTGCAGGATGTCTTCGCTGGCGTACACCAGCCCCCCGAATCCCGCTTCTGACGGGAAAACAAAGTCCGAGAAGGCAATTCTGCTGGTCACCCCGTCGATGAAGTACACCGTTGCGTTCTGCGGCGATCGTACGAGAGTTCCTGCCGTCAGGGCGACCGGACCAGTGGTCAGCATTGAGATCACGCTGCTGGGGACGACCGAAATAACAGGACTACCGTCTGTGGTAAGGGCGAGCAGTGCTCCCCAACCACTGATCGGGCGGATGTCGTTGGCCATGACAATGTACACGCTTGCTGATTCAGGCGACTTGATGAAGGAGCCGGCTTGGATCAGGCCCTTGGCAGGGTACGAATCGGTGAATCCCGGGGCAACCGCAATCGGGGCGTGAGCGTCCGAGAGGCCCCCCGCCGTGAGTTCGTAGCGACCGTCGGACGCGAGCACGTTCACGGGGCCACCGCCATTCGCTGTGACCAATCCTGAGAACTGTTTCGGGGCGGCCGGGATCAGCGCCATGCTTGCAGCGGACAGGGCCCCGGTCGTTCGAGCCACCGCTCCTATTGAGCCTTCGGAGCCACGAGCGATTCCGTGGCGCAGCCCTCCAGCCAGAAGCACGTAATCCCGCGTTGACCGCGTGAGCGCGAAGGCACTGTCGCGGATCACGGGAGCGGCGAGGGGAAGAGTGGCAACGGCTCCTTCCGTCAGGACGTTGTATCCGGAGGGGAGGCCGGCAAGAGCCTGGGACTGGTCGTCGAGAATCTCACGCTTCGTGCCAGCAGTGACGAAATAGCGGTTTCCCGCGGTTGTGCCGAGCACCGGGCCCAATGCGGGACCGGTGGAAAACGACGCGATCTGCGCGTCGGTCAACTGAACGTAGCCATCAGCCGCGCACGATCCCCCGTAGTCAACCGCCTGGCCGCAGGACACGACGGGAAGCTTGATCCCAGCATCGTAGAAGTAAATGGCACCGTTGTTGGCGCGAATGGTCCGTCCGACCAAGTGGGACGTTGTGAAGCGGTCCAGGTAGCTTTGGGAGACAAATCCGACTTGACCCAAAGGAGAGAGAGCCCCGACGATGTCCATGCTGGGGACGGGGTACTTGTAGTCGCCCGAAACCAGGAAGACACTCGCGTTGCTTGGCGTGCGGAGCAGGCTGGAGGACACGTTCGGGGACCCGAACCAATCGGTGAACATCCGCCAGAAGTTTCGGTTCCCATACGCGCCACAGGCGTCTCCGGTGCCGTACAGGTTGGCGAGTGCACTCGCGTTGGGCTGGTAGGGCGTGTAGTTGTAAAGGCCGGCAGTTGCCTGGTTCTGGATGAGCACGGCGCTCGACCCACACGCGGCATTCGGATTGAAGCGGATGTTGTTCACGCGTCCGGCAATGTGATTCCAACCGGTCGGGTTGGCCGCGTAACGCTTGAATTGCAGCGCCGCCATGTAAACCTGGTTGAAGAAGCCATAGTACGCGGTGTCGCAGTCCGCCGTGTCGGGGCAGCCATAACCGGTTGCGGAACGGTACTGCCTCTCTGTGGGCCAGGTGTCCGTCACGAGGCCCTGCTCCTTTTCGAGGAGTACGAGGAGCGCCTTCTGACTGATCCCGCACGCGATGCCGACCCTCGTGATGATGGTCGCTGCGCTTTCGCTCGGCGCGCCCAGATACGAATTACAGCGTCCTGCTTCGGCCGCGCGAGTCGTTGTGGCCTGACTGTAATTCTTGAGACAGGTGTAGCCCGACCTGCAGGCCGACACCTTCGAGTCCAGAAAACTTTGCACCTCAGAAGCAACCATCGCGCCACCGTCGAAGAACGTGGCGTCACTGATGATGTTGCCTGGATCGAACTGACGGGCATCCGCCGCCTGGGCAGCGGGCGCCGGGCCTGAAACAACCGTGACTCCCGCCCCGAGAAGGGCAAACGCGACCGCCACGGCCAGGATGCGCTTGAGTTTCACGGAATCTCCAAATTCACAGGGGATGACGTCACCGATCCAGATGACACCGACGAGTATGCGAGGGTCACAGTCCACGACCCTCGGCTGAAGTCAGACGTTGGAACGCTGACAGATCCGCACGATGTGCTCATCCTGTCAGCCTGCCCAGTGGTCTTGGAGACAAATTCTGATCCATTACCCGCGAATTGAAATTCACAGGCTCCACCGTCTTCGACGAATCCGGCGACAAATCCGGAGACCGTGACGTGTAGGCCGTCGACATCCACTGCCGCGACGACGATCGACGCGTCTGCCGTCGGTGTCGGCTCTGGCGTGGGCTTTGCTTCCGGCGAAGGTTCAGACGGTGCAATAGAACCTGTCGTTTGGGGCGCCGGCGGGTCGGCTGTGCAGGCGGAAAACAGCACAGCGGTCATCACCGCGACAACCGTCGCAGCGCTCCAAGCCGCTCGTCCCCTCACGCCCACCCCCAACATGCTGTCGCCGCTGACACGGCTCTGAATAGACTATCGCCCTGATGCGTTGGATGGTCAGAAGCCAGCACACAGATATTTCACCTAGAATCAACGCTGTTCCCTATATGGACGAATGAGACCGGCCCGAATCCTGGTGGATCTTCGGAGGCCCCGAACAAAGTGGGCGGTCGACCTGACCAGAAATGAGCATGATGGAGGCTGACGCCCGCACGCGCGCAGCGACAATCGCAGCAGAGCCACTCGAGCTGATAGGACAGAGCTCGGGCTTTATCAAGGGAAGTTCGAAGTCCCTGGCGGAAATCTGGGGCCAGCGGGAACTTCTCGGGCTGCTCGTGCGGCGTGAGGTCAAGGCCCGCTACAAGAACAGCTCCCTCGGGATCGTCTGGAGCCTTTTCCGGCCGCTGGTCCAGCTGCTCATCTACTACTTCGCCATTGGCCAGATTTTGGGTGCAGCCCGCGCTGTCCCTGATTTTGCGATTTTTGTCTTCATCGGGCTGACAGTGTGGAGTTTGTTCAGCGAGATTGTCTCGAGCAGCACAACCTCCATGCTCGCCAATGCCGGTCTTGTGAAGAAGGTGTACCTTCCTCGGGAGATCTTCCCTCTCAGCTCCGTCGGCGGGGCGCTATTCAACTTCCTCGTGCAGGTCGTCGTCTTACTTGTCGCTATCGCCGTCGTGTCGCACTTTCCCGCTGATGCGCGCCTGTTGCTCGCTCCCGTCGCCGTCGTGACACTTGTCGCTTTCGCGACGGCGATCGGGCTCGTGCTTTCCGCCGTCAACGTCTATCTGCGCGACACTGAGCACCTCGTCGAGATCGCGCTCGTTGTGCTCTTCTGGACGTCGCCCGTGGTGTACTCGTTCACCTTTGTGCACAACGCCCTGCACGGGAACTGGCTGGAACAGCTCTACCTGGCGAACCCCGTGACGATAGTCATCATCGCCATGCAGAAGGCACTCTGGGAGGCGGGCAGCTCCGCCACAGGGGCCCTGCAGCAGGCCTGGCCGCCGAACCTCGAACTGAGATTGCTTCTTACGCTGGCGGCGAGCCTGGTGCTGCTATGGCTAGCTCAACGGCTTTTCTCACGACTACAGGGCAATTTCGCCCAGGAGCTCTAAATGACTTCTCCCACCCTGGTCCGACTGGACGACGTCTCCAAACGCTTCATCCTCCACAAGGACAAGTCGCTCAAAGAACGCATCGTGAATTTCAGCACTTCGCGTAAGCACCGTGACGATTTCTGGGCTCTGCGGGATGTGAACTTCGATATCCATCTGGGGACCACCGTGGGGCTGGTCGGGCACAACGGTTCAGGCAAGAGCACGCTGCTCAAGGTGATCGGCGGAATCCTTCAACCGACCACGGGTACGGTTGCTCGCAGAGGACGGTTGGCGGCCCTCCTCGAGCTGGGAGCGGGATTCCACCAGGATCTCACCGGCAGGGAGAACGTCTACCTCAACGCCGCCATCCTGGGCCTGTCGCGGACTGAGACCGAGAAAGTCTTCGACGAAATCATTGATTTCTCGGGAATCGAATCGTTCATCGACACGCAGGTCAAGTTTTACAGTTCCGGTATGTACGTGCGCCTTGCCTTCGCCGTCGCAGTGCACGTCAACCCGGATCTCCTCCTCGTCGACGAAGTGCTCGCGGTGGGCGACGAGCCGTTCCAGCGCAAATGCATGCAGAAGATCGCCCAGTTCCAGAGCGAAGGGCGCACGATTGTCCTCGTGAGCCATTCGGCAGACCAAGTCGGCACGCTCTGCGACCGCGTCATGGTGCTGCACGGCGGACTCGTGCTTCACGACGGCGACCCTGCTGAGGGCATCCGGATCCTGCGCGACGGATATGAGACCGACAGAAAGGCCGACCCGCACCTGGCGTCGACGACTCCGCCGTACATGTTCGAGTCGGTAACTGCCACAACGCACGTGACGGAGCGTGGGGTGGACATCGAAGTGGATGTTCGGGTTGAGATTCATGACCCGCAACCGGATTGGGGCATCGGATTGTCCATCGACACCCCGTTGGGGGCCACCCTCTACGCGGTAACCACCTTCGACATGGATGTGTCGCTCCCCAACGTGCGCGGCGTCCACGATGTGACCTTCACATTTCCGAACGTGAGCGCCGGCGCCGGCAAATACATCTTCAACTTCGGACTCGGCAACCGATCGGGAACCAACTGGGACCAAGCGCCGGCGTCCGCCAGCTTCGATATGCCCCCTACCGCCATCGGGCACGGCATACTGCGCCTCGAGCCGACAGTGGTCGCGCACTAGTCCAGCCTCGCCCGTCCTCTTCACAACGGCCGCAGCCGGGTCTCTCGAGCATCAGGCGGTCTTTCGGCTGTGCTCCAGGGAATCGGCGCGAAGAGCTTCGTCGTCGGCGAGGTCAACCAGTGTGGACGACCGGTAGCTTCTCCACTTGGTGACTTGATAGAGGGGATTCACGATCAACCAGTAGAGTTTCCGTTTCCGGCTGAAGTCGCTGTCGCGCAGGATTCTCAGCGTGTCGCCTGCAATACCACGGATAGTCAGGCGCAGCTGATCCCGGCCCGACATCTCGGGAATCAAAAATCCGATTTGGCGAAGACCGACGGTTTCATCGAAGATACGACGGCGGTACTCGGCCCTGGTCAGATCATTTGAGTGTTCGACAGCCGCCCGACCTGCGTACGCCTTGTGATAGCCGGCCTCGATCAGGTCCTTGCCGAACAGCTGGTCCTCGGCATACCGCACGTCGCGATACGGAATCGTGTTGAGGAGGAACTCACGGCGAGCCGCTGAGTTGACGTCAGAGTAGAACCCGATGGCGTTGAGGACGCCTTCGCTTTGCACAAACGAGTCCTTGTAGAAGATCGACGTTCCAAAATCGGGTCCGAAGCCAGCGAAAACACCTTGGATCTCATACTTCAGCAGTGGGAAGCAACGGCTTCTGGGCACCTGCTTTCCCATGACGGCAACGATCCGGTCATCCAGTTCGAACGGTTTCAAGAGCTCGTACAGCCAACGGTTGGAAACCGGTACGGCATCGTGAGTCAAGTATGCGATGAACTCGCCGTGCGCCAATTCAGCGGCGAGGTTTCGCGTCTTGCCATGGCCGAAGTCGGCGTTCGCGATCTTGTGCAGGCGAACCGTCGGAAAACGAGCAACAGCGGCGAGTGTGCCGTCGGTCGACCCCGAATCGATGACGAGTACTTCAACGCTCCCCTGCAGCTCCTGCGTTGTCACCTGTTCGAGGATTCGCTCGATGTAGTCCGCTCCGTTGTAGGTCAGGATGGCTACAGTGGCGCGTGGGGTTTCAGGCATCAATTTGTTCCTGGATCTCGTTGTAGACGAAACGGACACCGTCGTCCAGTGCTGTCAGGCGTGCCTCACCGAACTCGTCGCGGTACCGCGAAGTGTCAAGGACGACACGGTCCACGAAGGTGAGAGGCCGCGGGTGGTCCTCGATCGGGAAGTCAACCCCGGTTACGCGGCGCAGCGAATCGATCACTTCATTGACGGAGTAGCCCTTGCCGCTGCCGAGGTTGTAAAGGTCGTATCGGGTCGGCGTGCCGACGAATGGGATGATCATGCGCACGAGGTCTTCGACGTAGACATAGTCGCGGACCATGGATCCATCGCCCAGCCGAACCACGGGGCTTCCGAGCGCAATCTGTCGGAGCGCGATAGGGATGAGCCCCTGCTTCCGGTTCGGCTTTTGTCTGGTCCCGTACGGATTCGACACGCGAAACGATGTCGAATTAAGGCCGTGCTTGGTTCGGAAGTAGTCGAGGTAATGCTCGATCGTAAGCTTGCCGATTCCGTACGGTGAAATCGGGAGGGCGCGATCGGTCTCCGAATAATCCGACTTGCCCTGGGGGCCGTAAATCGCCCCTCCGGTCGAGGAGAAATAGAAGCGCTGAATTCCCGCTTCGACCGACGTCTCCAGAAGCTCGACCGTCTGAGCGAGGTTGGTGCGGATATCCAGTGTCGGGTCGCTCTCCGCCGTGGCGGGGGTGGTCGTCGACAGGAAATGGAATACGTACTCCTGTCCGGCGACGGCCTCTTCGAGGTCAGACCGGCTGAGAAATTCCCCAACCATGATTCTGGGTGAGGTCGCGGTGAAGGTCGGCACTGTTGAGCTGAACCGGTCGAAGGCGGTTACCTCATGACCGGCGGAAGCGAGGGCATCGACGAGGTGTGAACCGATGAAACCATTCGCGCCGATCACGACCGCCTTAGCCACGCATGACCCTTTCAAACGAGTCAAGGAACTGGCGTCCAGAGTCCTGCCAGTTGACCGCGAGCACCGATTCTGACATGGCGGTGGAACGCTCAACGGCTTCGGGGTGATCGATCACGTCGGCAAGTTTCCGAGCAATCGCGATGGGAGACGGCGGGACGTAGGCGATGTACGGGTTGTCGGACACCATACGGTTGTTGGGCCCGTCGTTCACTACGGGCGTCACACCGCTGGACAGCAACTCAAGCGGGAGAAGTGACATGTTGGACAATGAGAGGACCAAGCCTGCTGCGCAGCGGTTGTAAACCGAATTGAGTTCTGAAATGTCGAGGCTCGACAGATTCGTGTAAGTGAACGGAATGTCCCAGTTGGAGACGTCCCAGCCGGCCAGGTTGATGCGAACATCAGGTTTGAGCCTCGCGAATTCCGCCAGCGCCATAAGCCCGAACTCAAAGGCCCGGCGCGGCGTAACCGGTCGGGCGTAGAAGAACACTTCGTTGCGCGGGCCGAAGTTCGTCACGCTGTAATGGGTCTTGTCAACGGCGAAGTCGAAGTGGTCCGTGGTCATTCCGTATTCGGATGCGAGCTTGTGCGCGAGCCAGCTACCAGCCGTGATTCCATGGAAGCCGAATTTGTAAGTATTCTCGGCCAGCAGCGACTGAGTCCCCAGCGGGTAGAAGCTGGCCTCATAGTCCTGCACGAAATAGAAGCGTCGTGCCGCCGATTTGTCGAGATACACCGGGTAAGCGGTCTCCCAACCGGTGGCGAAGATCGCTTCGGCTCCCGCGTGTACGCCTCGGCTCGGGTCGTACATCGAAATGTCCGCCGCGACCTCGGGATACGCCGAAGCGGTACGCAACATCGCGCGGATGTCGGTGATGCTCACCGGGTGTTCATCCGTCGTATACAGGTAAATCGTGCAGCGGTGACCAGCCTTCTCCGCGAAATCGATGAACCTGAACAGGTTCTGGTGTCCGCCACTCTCAAGGCCAGGGGGCGACATGATCCAGGCTATGTCGACCGGGCCCTCCTGGACCGAAATCGGCGCAGTGCGCCACTCCGACGGCTGCGTCCAGTCCAGGCGCGCGGCTTCATCAGCCCTGACCAACATGATGGGCTTGTACACCGTCAGCTTCTGGCTCGCCTTGGCGAGGCTCCGCGCGGCGAACGCACGTGGCCCCTCAGCCCGCAAGACGCGGACCGGTCTCATCGCGGCACGCGAACCTTTGGCGACCAGGCTCCCCACGCCTTCTTCCCTCAGGATTCGGGCGCTCCGGCTCACAATGCTCACAAGGTGCCTCTCGCTTGTGCCGACAGAGTGTTTTCAGTGAGAGTTCGCATAACCATGCAAGTGTACCAATCGGCACCGCTCCGCCCCGCGGCTCAGCATCCGAGGACAGGTCGCCGAGGCTCTCACGGTCCAAAGGTATGCTTGAGGGTGATGTCAAATCCTCTCCTCGAGTCCACCGTCGTCGTGACCGTGACCTACAACTCGAGCACCCATCTCATGGGATTTCTCGATTCGGTGCGCACGAGTGAAGACGTCGCCATGCCGGTGATCGTCGCCGACAATTGCTCGGCGGATCTGGACGCTGTCAGAGGGATCACCCGCACATACGAGAGCCGTTTGGTGGAAATGGCTTCCAACCTCGGCTACGGCGGTGCGATCAATGCCGCGATCTCCATGCTACCGGCGCAGGTTCAATATGTCCTGATCTCCAACCCGGATGTGCAACTGCACCCCGGAGCGACGAGTGCGATGCTCGACGTGATCGCCAACGACACCCAGGTGGGTTCCGTGGGACCTCGCGTCCTCAACGTCGACGGCAGCACCTATCCGTCCGGACGACAACTTCCCTCCCTGCGTACCGGCGTCGGCCATGCGCTGTTTGCCCGAATCTGGCCGGACAATCCCTGGACGCGGGCGTATCGGGCCGGAAGCGACGGTGGGGACGCCCGGCGGTCCGTTGGCTGGCTTTCGGGATCCTGCCTCCTGGTGCGGCGCACGGCATTCGAGGAGGTGCAGGGGTTCGACGAAGGATTTTTCATGTACTTCGAAGATGTGGATCTCGGGTAC
This sequence comes from Glaciibacter sp. 2TAF33, assembly GCF_052114945.1. Lineage (NCBI taxonomy): Bacteria > Bacillati > Actinomycetota > Actinomycetes > Micrococcales > Microbacteriaceae > Glaciibacter > Glaciibacter sp. 2TAF33. The sequence continues at coordinate 155,820 of NZ_JBFRFS010000010.1, read as the reverse complement.
CGGCTGGGGAAGGCGGGGTGGAAGAACGTGTATACGCCGAGTGCGACGGTGGTCCACACGGGGGCTCACTCCACCAGCACAGAATCGGAGAAGATGCTTCGCGCCCACCACGACAGCGCTTACCGTTATCTGGAGAAGAAGTACTCCGGTCCTTTTCTTGCGCCCGTCCGTTGGGTTCTCAAGGCCGGCCTGAGCTTGCGGCTCCGGCTCCTGGCGCGAGGCCAGCGCACGCCCTGATCTCAGTTTTCGCGTGAATCCAAACCGCCATCGGAGACCAGCCCGACGAGGTACCGCCCGTATCCGCTCTTCTTGAGCGGTTCGGCCAGAATCCGAAGCTGTCCGTCACCGATCCACCCAGCTCGCCAGGCGATCTCCTCAATGCAGCCGACCTTGAAGCCCTGGCGATCCTCAATAACGCGGACATACTCTGAGGCCTGCATCATCGATTCGAAGGTTCCCGTGTCGAGCCACGCCGTTCCGCGGTCGAGCACCTGCACGTGCAACGTGCCCTGCTCGAGGTATCGCTCGTTGACAGTGCTTATCTCCAATTCCCCGCGCGCACTCGGCTTGATAGTCTTGGCGATCGCCACCACCGAATTGTCGTAGAAGTAGAGTCCGGGAACGGCGTAGTTGCTCTTCGGCTTGACCGGCTTCTCCTCAATGGAAAGTGCGGTCATGGACTCGTCGAACTCGACAACACCATAGGACGTGGGGTTGCTGACGTGGTACGCGAAGATACGCGCCCCTTTGAGATCGGCGTTGCCGCGCAATGAGGCGCCCAGTCCGGCACCGTGGAAGATATTGTCACCGAGTACGAGCGCAACGCTCTGGTCGCCGATGAATTCCTCGCCGATGATGAACGCCTGGGCGAGGCCATCCGGCGACGGCTGCACGGCGTACTCGATGCTGATGCCGAGCGCCGACCCGTCACCGAGGAGGGCGCGGAACTGCTCGTTGTACTCGGGGGTCGTGATGATGAGGATCTCGTTGATGTCGGCCATCATCAGCGTCGACAACGGGTAGTAGATCATCGGCTTGTCGTAGATGGGCATCAGCTGCTTGGAAATGCCCTTGGTGATCGGCCACAACCGGGTACCCGAACCGCCGGCCAGGATGATTCCGCGCATGGTCAGTTGCCTCCGTTGTTGAGCGACTGGTAAAAGGCCCGGGTTGCGGCCCAGGCGGGAAGCGATCCGGCTGCTGCGGCGGCCGAGAGTCCCGGCGCGTCGGTGTCTTTCGGAGAGAGCAGGGGCTCGCCAGCTTCTGGCGGGAATACCAGCGCCACATCGGGGTCGAGCGGGTTGATGCCGTGCTCACGGGACGGGTTGAACACGTCCGTCACGAGGTAGCTCACGGTGGCGTTGTCGGTCAGTGCCACGAAGCAGTGGCCGAGGCCTTCCGCAATGTAGATTGCGCGCCGGTCAGTGTCGTCGAGCAGCACCGTGTCCCATTGTCCGAAGGTCGGTGAGCCGACGCGAATGTCGATCACGTAGTCGAGAACAGCACCATGAGCGGCCGTAACATACTTGGCCTGGCCCACCGGAATGTCGGCGAAATGGATACCGCGCACCACACCCCGTTTCGATACCGACGTATTCGCCTGACGAAGGTTCAAAGAGTGCCCGATAGTCTCCTCAAGCTTGTCGAAGCGGTACCACTCGAGGAATACGCCTCTGTCGTCGCCGAACTGCTTGGGGGTGATCTCATAAGAGTCGGGGATTTTCAGTTCACGGATGAGCACTGGTCAAGTCTACCAATTAGGTCTTTTGCAACTGAGCCGGGTGCCGGTCAACCTCGACGTCCATGAATGACATCGCTGGCCTTGCGCAACGGTCCAGTGACTTTCCAGCTGGTGCTCTGCCGGAGCTCGTTGATTTCGGCCCCGAGTCCGACCAGTGACTGATCACGAGCCGCAACCTCGTGTTGAGCCTTCTCGAGTTCGCCACGCAACGACGCAGCCTCGCTCAGGGCCGCCTCGAGCGCATGTTGGCGGGTGACAGCAGCCCCCAACGCCTCGTAGGCGGCTCGGATGTCGTCGCGGTGATCGGCCGAGGCGTCGACAAGGGACTGCAAGCGCTCGGGAACGTCGGTGCCGACCGCGAGAACCCCGAGCCCGTGATTGTGTGTGAAGTCAAAGGATGGGAACTGACGGGATACCTCGGCCCAGAACTGCCAGACGCCGAAGCCTTCCTGGTGTTCCGCGATGTCGTGGAAGATCACGACTCCACGGTCGGTGAGCTTTGGCAGCCACGCCTCGAAGTCGTGACGAACGTCGTCGTACCCATGGCGTCCGTCAATGTGCAGGAGATCGACGGAGGCATCGGGGATCGAGCCGAGGCTGTCGTCGAAATAGCCGCGCAACAGCCTTGAAAACGAGGAGTACTCGGCGGAGTTGATTGCAGTGACGCTCTCGAATACGTCCTCACCGTAAAAACCCGCCTGGTCGTCACCCTCCCAGCTGTCGAGGGCAAAGGCCTTCGTGCGGAGGCCCAACCGGCGTATCGCCTCGCAGAACACAAAATATGAGAATCCGTTGTGCGTACCGAGTTCGACAATCGATGCCGGTCGGATCGCGTCAACCAGCCAATACGCAAACGGCGCGTGCTCAAGCCAGGCCGAGTCGACCACGTGGCGCGGCATCCAGTACGACACGTCGCTGATCCACGGTTCACTGTTCACGGTGCTGGCCCCGCTCGTCGGTTCAAGTACTGTCGGAAATTCGGTCATTGGTGGCTCCCCGTGCGTCATTGCGTGGAAAGTCGGTGCTTCCCTGGTGAAGTCCAGCTTTCCAGCTCCCGACGGGATCAACAACTAATCGCGAACGGAGTTCCCAGAATGCCGTCCGATAGAATCGCTGAGGCCCACAAGCGAACGGAACGGTTACCTCACCTATGAAGATCCTCGTCACCGGCGGCGCCGGCTTTATCGGCTCGAACTTCGTTCGCCGCACACTGGAAGACGCCTACCCCGGGCTGGAAGGCGCAGATGTCGTCGTGCTCGACGCGCTCACCTACTCCGGTAACCTGGCCAACCTCGCATCCGTCGCCGACTCCCCCCGGTACAGCTTCATCAAGGGCGACATCCGCGACGGCGCCCTGCTCGACCAGCTGTTCACCGACATCGACGCGGTTGTGCACTTCGCCGCCGAATCCCACGTGGACCGCTCGGTGCGCGACGCCTCCATCTTCGTCGAGACCAACGTGCTGGGCACCCAGCAGCTGCTCGACGCGGCCCTGCGCAACAACCTCAAGCGCTTCGTGCATGTCTCGACCGATGAGGTTTACGGTTCCATTGCCGAAGGTTCATGGGATGAGGAACGGCCGCTTGAACCGAACTCGCCGTACTCCGCGTCGAAGGCCGGCAGCGACCTGCTCGCCCGCAGCTACCACCGCACCCACGGCTTGAACGTGTCGATCACGCGCTGCTCGAACAACTACGGGCCCTACCACTTCCCCGAGAAGGTCATCCCGCTGTTCGTCACGAACCTGATCGATGACAAGCACGTTCCGCTCTATGGTGAGGGCAACAACATCCGTGATTGGTTGCACGTCGACGACCACACCCGCGGCATCGCCATGGTGCTGGTGAACGGCCGCGCCGGCGAAATCTACAACGTCGGTGGCGGCACCGAACTCACCAACAAGGAGCTCACCCAGCTGCTCCTCGACGCCACCGGCAAGGACTGGTCGTATGTCGACCGCGTGACCGACCGCCTCGGCCACGACCTGCGCTACTCGGTGGACATCTCCAAGATCCAGGCTGAGCTGGGCTACCTGCCACAGGTCCCGTTCGAACAAGGTCTGGCCGACGTGGTGCAGTGGTACCGCGACAACCGCGAGTGGTGGGAGCCGCTGAAGGCCCGCGCGGCGCTGAACTGACGCGACTGATCGAGCTGGATCTCGACACGCTCGATCACCGCCCGACACGCTCGATCACGGCACTCGACAAAGCTCGACCACCGATCTCGACAGGCTCCATCGCCGCGGTGTCGACGGGGCTCACCAATGTGGGCGGCCCCAGTGTTGCCAGAGTTTAGGAGAGACATGAAATACCTCATCACCGGGGCCACCGGCATGCTGGGACGCGACATGCAGGCCGCCCTCGACGGGCGTTCGTTCACCGCGTTGGGTCGCGCCGACCTCGACGTCACCGACCTCGCAGCGGTAACGGATGCCGTCGCCGGCCACGACGTGATCATCAATGCGGCCGCCTACACGAAGGTCGACGATGCGGAGTCGAACGAGGACGCGGCGTACGCCGTGAACGCCGTCGGTGCACGAAACTTGGCCCGTGCCGCATCCGCCGGTTCGGCGAAACTTGTGCAGGTCTCCACTGACTATGTGTTCAACGGCAACGCCACGACGCCGTACCAGGAAGACACGCCCGTCGACCCGATCTCGGCGTACGGCCGCACCAAGGCCGCCGGCGAGCAGTTCGCACTCGAGGAGAACCCGGCAGGCTCTTACATCGTGCGCACAGCGTGGCTCTACGGCGCGCACGGACCGAACTTTGCGAAGACCATGCTGCGGCTGGCGGGCTCGCACGAAACGGTCAACGTCGTTGACGACCAGCTCGGCCAGCCCACCTGGACGGCGGATCTCGCGCGGCACATCGTGCTGCTGCTCGATTCGGACGCCCCGGCGGGCGTCTACCACGGCACCAACTCCGGCATCGCCAGCTGGTACGACTTCGCGCGCGCGGTGTTCGCAGCGGGCGGCCTTGACCCGGAGCGGGTGCTGCCGACCGACAGCAGCCAGTTCGTGCGCCCCGCGCCACGGCCCGCATATTCGGTGCTCGGTCATGACGCCTGGCAGCGCGCCGGGATCGAACCGATGCGAGACTGGAAACTGGCGCTGGACGAGGCAGCGGCCGCTGGAGTCCTTGGAGGGTCATGATCACGCTGCGGGTTGTCGTCGACCAGATGGTCGCGCCAGTGCCCGGGAGCCTGGGCCGCTACACCGAGGAGCTCACCAAAGCCCTCATCGCGACAGCACCCAAGGACTGCGTCGTCGAGGGGATTGTCTCCTCATCGCCGCATGAGCAATACGAGTACCTGGAGACTGCGCTGCCGGGCCTCGCCTCGCTGTACAAGACCACCCTGTCGCGCCGGGAACTGGCCAGGGCGTGGCAACTGGGCGTGACGACCTCGCCCGGGCCGGGCATGATCCACTCCCCCGGGCTGCTGGCGCCGCTGCGGAAGCACGACATCCTCAATGACGGCACCCAGGTGGCCGTCACCGTGCACGACGTGTTGGCGTGGACACACCCGGAATCCCTCACGCCGACCACCGTTGCCTGGACCAAGAGCATGATGAAGCGCGCCCGGAAGCACGCCGACGCGGTCGTCGTGCCCAGCCATGCAGTGGCCGACCAGTTGGCACTCATCGTTGACTTCGGCGACCGGGTGCGGGTGATCGGCATGGCTGTTCCGAGCGCGATGCGTCTGCCGTCGGGCTCGCTCGACCCGCGCTCAACCGACGGCGCAGCGCTCATCTCAGCCCAGGCCGCGGCGCTGGACTTGCCCGCGGAGTACATCCTCACCGCGGGGACGCTCGAGCCTCGGAAGGCGATCACGTCGCTGATCACCGCGCTCGGCATGCCCGGCGCACCCGACGTTCCGCTGATCGTGCTGGGTCCGGATTCATGGGGCGAAATCGAACTCGCATCCGTTGCCGATGAGGCCGGGCTCCCGCCCGGGCGGGTACGCGCGCTGCCCGGGCTGAGCGACGCCGAACTGGCCGTGGTGATGGCGCGGGCGTCGGTGTTCGTCTACCCGAGCCTCGACGAGGGGTTCGGGCTGCCGATCATCCAGGCATTCCATTTCGGCACCCCGGTGATCCATTCCGATGCGCCGGCGCTCGTGGAGACGGGCGGCGAGGCCGGCCTTGTCGTCGAACGCGATGACGCTCCCGGGTACCCGGGAAGATTGCTGGAGGCACTGAACCGGGTGCTGGAGGACACCACCCTGGCCGACCGCCTCAGAATTGTCGGCAGCGACCGCGCCAAGGCCTTCAACTGGCGGGACTCTGCCGAGCGAGTATGGCAGCTGCACGCTGACCTCTGAGGCCCCCGGGATGCAGACATGAACGCATGGCGTCGCATCACGGCTCGGACCGGTGTTTCGGGTGCGTAGGATTTTCGGTGCCGCCCGCTTACTCGCCGCCCTCACCGGAGTGGTGGCGCTGGTCGGTGACTTCAACTACACCCTCGGCACCAGCCCGTTCGCCATCGGGAACTTCTTCAGCTACTTCACCGTGCAGAGCATGATCCTCGGCATCGCGGTGTTCATTCTCGCCGCCGTCAATGCTCTCCGCCAGCCGGTCGACCCGCTCTGGCTGGACATGGTGCGCCTGATCGCCACCACGTTCATGGTGGTGTCGGGAATTGTGTTCGGATTCATCCTGGTCGAGGGGACACTCCGGGGGATTCCGGTGTGGTCGCCGTGGTCGAGCCAGATTCTGCACTTCTGGCTTCCCGGCTTCGCCCTGCTGGACTGGCTGTTCGCGCCCGGTCGCGACGCACCGTGGAAGACGATCCCGTGGGTACTGGTGTTCCCGTCGGTATGGGTGGTGTTCACGATGATCCGCGGCACGTTCGTGTACTGGTACCCGTACTTCTTCCTCGACCCGGCAATCGTCGAGATCCCGTTCGAATTCGGGCTCTACCTGTGCGCCATCATCGCGATCTTCACCGGGATCACGGCGCTGCTGCTGGCAATCAGCCGCCTGCCGAGACTGGAGCATCTCCGGGAACGGTGGGGGCGCCGGCGGCTGCGCTGACCCCATGGTCGAGACAGTGGTCGAGCCCGTCGAGACCGGGGCTCGACTACCGGGCTCGACCACCGAAGGCTAGGGCGTGGGCGTCGGCGTCGGCGTCGGCGTGCCAGTCGCCGCCGGGTCGAAGAAGGCCTCCAGGTTCGCGAGGGCACCGTTCAGAGCGTCGTCGTCGCTGCCCTTGGCCTGGGCCTTCGCCGCGTCTCCCCCGACCAGCGCAACCAGCACCGGTTCGCCGGTGAGCGGCATCAGGTTGTACCAGAGCGGATACGCCGGGTCCCCGCCGACAATCGTCCACACCGTCGCGTCCGTCGACCAGAAGGGCTGATCGAAACGCAGCACCAGCTTCTCCTGCAGGCCCATGCCGAGGGAGCCGATCGCGCCGCGGTGAGCGAACGGGAGCGGTGGGTCGAAATCGATCGAGTTCGACTGGAGCACCCCGAGCGGCACCGTGATGATCACCCGGTCGGCGGAGAGCGACTCGCCACGCGAGAGCCGCAGGCTGACACCTTGTTCGGAGTAGGTCACCGCGCTGACAGTGCTGTTCGGGAGGATGTCCAATCCCTCCAATTGCGCAGAGACGACGGCGTCGAACGCGCCGGTGACGAATCGGTCGTCCTCGTGGCTCAGTGTGGGATCGCCGGCGTACCAGGAGGACAACTGGCTGGCGTTGGCGCCGGTCGGCGCCACGACATCCGTTGTCACGTAGGTAGCGAGGCGGTCGGCATCCGAGACGCCGGCATCATCCGGATCCGTAGTCACCTTGTCGGAGCCTGAGCCGGTGAGGGCGTCCGCGATCGACACATCGGCCGGCTGGGCGACTGCCCACTCGATCGCGGCAGTCACCGCATCGGGGCCGGTCGTCTTCGGTTCAACGGATGCGCCACTGCCGGTGCGCTGCTCTGGGTTGACGGTGAAGGATGCCACGTCAACGCCCAGCTGCACGAGGTCGTCGACCAGGGTGTTCTTCGACGATTCACGCACCCATTCCGCTCCGAGGTCGATCGGAAACGGCCAGTCGTTGCTTTCGACCGAGTGGATGCGGCCCCCGGAGCGTTCCCTGCCCTCGATGACCACCACGTTGAAGCCGGCATCGGCAAGCACACGGGCGGCCGTCGCGCCGGCCATGCCCGCGCCGACCACGGCGATCCGCTCTCCTGCACCGGCCGCGCTGATGGCCTGCCCGGCGGCACGGCGGCCTGACGCGCGGGCGCCCTGCACCGTGCCGGGATTGGTGGCATCGGTATGCTCGCCGGCGAGGAAGACGCGGTCCTCGACCGGCTCGGTCAGCGCGGTGCGCTGCTCAGGGCTGGAGCCGACAGTCTGGTAGCTGGCAGCGCCACGGGAGAAGGGGTCGGTGGACCATGAGGTCCGCTGGAAGGCGCTCGGCTTCGGCACGTTGCCGGTCGGCGGGTTCGGGGTGGCCGTGGCGGTGGGGCTGGGGGTGGGCTTTTCAGGCGTGCAGGCGGCGACGGCCAGGACCGTGAGCCCCGACATCGTTCCGAGCAGAAAGGTTCGCCGCTTCATAGTCATCCCTCGGTCACTGTAGCCGGGGGCGGGGGCGGATGCCAACGGCGGCTCGCCGTGGCCGCGCCCCAACGGGTGCCAGCGCCCAAGCTGCCGTTCGTCACACTATGGAAGCCGTCTTCTCGCTGTCCGACGCGCTCGACTTGTGCATGACACGAGTGACCCACCCGCCGATGTCGCGCGACCAACCGTGGCTGCGTGACTCGACCAGCCAATAGAAGCAGATGGCAACGATGACCGCCAGGACCAGACCGATAACCATAGCGACGGCCTGCGGCATGCCCCGGAGCAGATGGCTCGTGAAAATCAGAACCGGGACATGAATGAGGTAAAGGCTGAACGAGATCGAGCCGAGGTACTTCAGTGGCCTGCCGCGCAAGAGCCGTCCGAGTGCCGGCCAGCCCAGTGCCGACACCACGAGCCCGCCGGCGGCAAGGGGCGTGAGTGCGTGGAGCGCACCGGTGACGTAGGCAAACTCCGGCGAAAGCGGACCCGTGAGCCAAGCGCCTACCAGCAGTAGGGCAGAAATTGCGAGGATCGCGGTCCACGTGAGGTTGCGCAACCGGGTGCGGTTGACGCGGCGCGCCAGCGACTCGATCCGGGAGAGATTCGTGGCGATTACCGCACCCACCAGGAAGACCGGCAGGTAAGTAAGCCCTCCTGATCCGGCCTGGGTGCCGAGCCACATGACAATGCAGCAGAGGCCAACGACCGCAGGCCACCAGTTGCGCGCCCACACCGCCACCACGATGAACATGGGCAACGCTAGGGAGAACAGCAACTCCCATTGCAGCGACCAAAGGGGGTTGTTGATGAGGAAGTCCCCTCCGAGCAGATCCACTCCACGCACGACCCGGTCCCACGTCAATGCGGGGATGCTGTAGGTGTTCAGCCAGGTTGCCCCTGACTGGAAGGCGTTTTGGGGCACCAACGAAATGAGCAGTGCCGCCAGGAGGACTGATGCCACAACGGGAATGAACAACCTCACCACTCGGCGCGGATAGTACGACATCCAGTTGAAGGTTCCAGCGCGCAGCACGGGCAGCGTCAAGACCAGCCCGCTCAACACGAAGAATACGACGACGGCTTCTCCGCCGGCACTGACGAGTTTCAGAGGACTGTAGCTGAGCCACCACAGGAGCGAATCCCGACCTGGAAGGGTCCCTCCCAAATACACGGCGGAAATCCCTGGGGTCAGAAGGAGCGTGTGGTGAAGCAGGACGACTGCGGCGGCAAGTCCACGAAGACCATCCAGTGCACCGAGGCGCGATGGCGGTAAGACGAGGCTCGGCTGGCCGATACTGGTCACGAGGCCTCCTAGTCGGCTGACGGGCTGGGCGGTGGCGCCAAGGCGGCACTGATCAGCGCACGGATCTGATCGTAGTCCGGATCCTCAGGGTCGATGTTGTTCTCAGGCGTCAACTGCACAGGGACGATCGGTAGTTTCTTGGTCTTTGAAGCCAAGTCGACGAAGTAGCCGAGCATTCCTTGCGGGATGTCGGTCTTGACGACTTGGGCACCGGCGGCAGCAACGGCCTGAAACTTGGTGAGCACATTCGCTGGATTCGCCTGCGCGAGGATCGCTTCCTCCAACTGGTGCTGGCGGTTCATCCGGTCGTAGTCGCTCGTGCCGTGCCGCGATCGCGCGTACCAGAGGGCGTGATAGCCGTCCATGTGCTGCTTGCCGGGCTCGAACCAGAACGCCACCGTAGTGAAGGTCTCGTCGGTGTGTACCGGGACGCGTTCCGTGACGTTGACATCGACGCCACCGAGCGAGTCCACGAGATCGGCGAAGCCCTGCATGTCGATGAGGACGTAATACTGGATCGTCAGGCCGGTGATGCCTTCGGCGGCGTCGCGCATGCCCTCGATCCCCGGCTCACTGCCTTCGGCCACCGCGTTGGGGTACATCTCCGGGCTTTTCAATTCCACCTCGGTGAACACCGAGTTGAGCATGCAGGCGTCCACCTCGCATCCGTCGATCGCGCCATAGCCTTCCGGGTATACGGCGGCGAGGGGCGAATCAGCGGGGAATGGGAAGTCGACGAGGTTGCGCGGGAGGCCGATCATCGCGGCTTTGCCCGTCTCCGCGTCGATGCTGACCACGGAGATGCTGTCGGGGCGAAGGCCGTCACGGTCGGGCCCGGCGTCGCCGCCGAGGAGGAGGACGTTGTATCGTCCGTCGACCGGCGGTTCGGTGGGGCCGGCGACGAAGACCGAGGACAGGAACCCGCTGGCCGTGGTGGCGACGTAAGCGCCGTAGGCGGCGGTTCCGCAGACCGCGACCATGACGATGGTGGTGAAGACGGCGATCAGCGGCCTGGCCTTCGGCGCCGCGCGCACCAGCCGCACCAGCCGCAGGGTGTCGAGCGTGAGGATCAGCCAGACCACGGCGTAGAACGCGAGCACCAGTGCGGCGACCCACAGGCCGATCGTGTTGGTGAAGATCGTGAACACCATGGTGGGCCAGAGCAGGTATGACACCCCGACGAGGAGGGCGAGCGCCAGCAGCATGAGGGTCGCGCCCAGCCCGAACCGACCCAGCCGGCGACTGCCGGCGAGCACCTGCGCGGAGCCCGGGATGAGGACGTTGAGTACGACAAGCCACCAGCCCCGCCGGGTCATGACCTGGGGCGAGGTGAGATTGGGATGCCGGATCGGGCTGCTCACGCTGCTCATAGCTTCGTTTGCAAGTCGCTGTTCTTCTGCTCCACCAGCGCCGCGAGGGAATCGGCGTAGTCCGCGAGTTGGGCCTGCAGGCCGGTGTCGGAGGTGGCGAGTATCTTCACTGCCATGAGCCCCGCGTTGCGCGCACCGCCGATGGAGACCGTGGCGACCGGGACACCGGCCGGCATCTGCACGATCGACAGCAACGAGTCGAGGCCGTCGAGGCGGCCGAGCGGCACGGGCACGCCGACAACGGGCAGGGTCGTGACCGCCGCGAGCATGCCGGGGAGGTGGGCCGCGCCGCCGGCGCCCGCGATGATCACCTTGAGTCCACGCCCGACGGCGCTCGTTCCGTAGTCGATCATTTTCTGCGGGGTGCGGTGGGCGGAGACGACCTGCACTTCGAACGGGACGCCGAAGTCGCGGAGCAGCTGCGCCGCGTCGCTCATCACGGACCAGTCGGAGTCAGACCCCATCACGACGCCCACCACGGGTGCTGCGGCGCTGGGCGTTCCGGGGTCTACCGACACGCTGTCGGACTGCGGAGAGTTCTCTGGCACGCAGTCGATCTTATGGGTCAGTCCTGAAAGAAGGCCGCAGTGGCACGCGCTTCGTAGGCGACATCGTCCAGATCATCGCCGCCCGCGGTGACGTGTCCCACCTTGCGGCCCGGCCGTGGCGACTTGCCGTAGTTGTGCACCTTCACCGTCGGGTGCGCCGACAGCGCCGCCGGGTACCGGTCGAACAGCGTTCCGGTCGCCGGGCCGCCGAGGATGTTCACCATGACGGTCCACGGGTCGCGGGCCCCGGTTGCCCCGAGCGGAAGGTCGAGCACCGCGCGCAGGTGCTGCTCGAACTGGCTGGTCGTGGAGCCATCCATCGACCAGTGGCCGCTGTTGTGCGGCCGCATCGCCAGCTCGTTGACCAGCAGGCGCTCATCCGTTGTTTCGAAGAGTTCGACGGCCATGACGCCGGTGACGCCGATGCCCTCGGCGACCGCGATGGCGATGTCGCCGGCGATGTCGGCGAGCTTGCCCGCGGAAGCCGGGGCGGGGGCGATGACCTCGGCGCAGACGCCGTTCCGCTGCACCGTCTCGACGACCGGCCAGGCGAGGATCTCGCCCGAGGGGCGGCGTGCGACCAGTTGCGCCAGTTCGCGCCGGAAGTCCACCAGCTCCTCCACCAGGAGCGCCCCGCCGTTGGCGTCTTCCGCGAGCGCGGCGAACCAGTCGTCGGCGTCATGCGCGTGCGACACGACGCGCACGCCTTTGCCGTCGTAGCCGCCGCGAGCCGTCTTCACCACGGCGCGGCCGTCGTGAGCGGCGAGGAACTCGCCCAGTTGTTCCGGGTTCTCGACCCGGGCCCAGTCCGGCACCGGCAGCCCGAGATCGCTGAGCTTCTGGCGCATCAGCAGCTTGTCCTGCGCGTACAACAGTGCGTCAGGGCCGGGGTGCACGGGCACGCCGCGTTCCACCAGTTCGCGGAGGATCTCCTGCGGAACGTGCTCGTGGTCGAAGGTGATCACGTCGACGGTCTCGGCGAACGCGAGCACGACATCGCGGTCACGGTAATCGCCGACGCCGAGTGCCGCCAGGTCGGCGGACATCCCCTCGTCCTCCGCCAGTACCCGAATCTCGATGCCGAGGTTCACCGCCGCGGGGATCATCATCCGGGCCAGCTGGCCTCCGCCGATGACACCAACAATCGTCGCCATGTGTTCACCAATTTCTGTGCGAGCTTTCATATCGCCATAACGCAAATCTCAGGATGCGCCGCCGGCAGCGCCGTAGACTGCCGATCGCTTTGTTCTATCTTTGCTCAGTTGAGTCGATGCACGCGACCGGACCGGATACATGACGACACTCGCCGAGAACCGCAACCGCCTGTGGCCATTCCTGGCCCAAGTGGCCAAGTTCGGTGCCGTCGGGCTGGTCGGATTCGCGGTCGACGTGACCGTGTTCAACCTGTTGCGAACTACGGTCTTCGACCCGCACCTGGTGCATGCCGGCCCGATCTACGCGAAAGTGGTCTCCACCGTGCTGGCGATCCTCGCGAACTGGGTCGGCAACCGTTACTGGACGTTCAGCCGTGACCGCCAGTCACAGACCCTGCGTGAGGGAATCGAGTTCTTCGCGGTCAGCCTGGCGGGCATGGGGATCGGACTGCTCTGCCTGTGGTTCACCCACTACGTCCTCGGCCACACCAGCGTGCTGGCCGACAACATCTCGTCGAACGTGATCGGCCTCGCCCTCGGGGCGGTATTCCGCTTCGTGCTCTACCGGTACTGGGTGTTCGCTCCGAGCCGGCGGGCGGCATCCGTTGTGCCTGACGGCACCGGTGCCCGGCAGGTGGCCACGCGCTCCAACCCCACGGTCTCGCCGTCGGCCGGCGCCTAACGGCGGCGCGACTTCGACAGGGTCGACCAGCGCACGGAATCATCGCCGAGCTCCGAGGAGACCCGGCCGGTGGCCGCCTGGTCCTGGCGGCGAATGCCGATCATGGTCTGCGAGCTTTCCATCAGGTCGTGCAGCGCCTTTTGCACGAGGTCGGCGTTCGGCACATCCTTCAACACGAGCGGATGCTCCATCCCCGAGTTGATGCGCACGTCGCCGGACCCGAACGCCGACTGCAGCCAGGACTTCCGCACCGTCACGTCGTAGCCGCGGCTGTGCAGCAGCTCCTGCCGGGTGCGCACGAAGAAGCCATGGCGGAAGATGATGCGGCGGGTGGTGATCGTGTACCGCCGGTTCAGCCAGAACACCAGCGGCAGCAGCCACAAGACCACGATCAGGAACGCGGCGCCGGGGATGACGGCGGCGTTCTGCCACCGCTCGGGCAGGTTGCCGTAGAAGTAACCCGTGGCCCCACATACCGCGAGCAGCAGAAGGGTCGGCCAGAACAAAGCGCGGGCGTGCGGACGCAGGCGCGCGATAATGCGCTCGGCCGGAGGATCGGCGGCCGGCGCACCATAGGTCGCACCAGCACTATTCGTCATATCCAATTAATACCGTAGGTGGGTCACATCTCCGGCGGCGACAGCCTGCAGCTCGTTATCTGCCTGGTCGCGCACCACCAATCGGCCGTGCACATCGAGGTCAACGGCCGTGCCGACCAGGTCGGCGCCACCGGGGAGCTCCACCCGCACGGCTTCGCCGAGGGTGCCGCAGAGTTCTGCGACTTCTGCCCGCAGTCCACTGGCGACCGGGTCGCCGCCGGCCGCCAGGTACCGGCGGTAGAGCCGGCCGAGTTCGGTCAGGTACCGGGCGAGGACCGCGTCGGGGTCGGGGGCACGGCCGGTGACCAGCAGCAGCGACGTGGAGGTGAGTGTGGGCAGGTCATGCTCGTCGAGTGCCACATTGAGGCCCGCGCCGACGACGAGGCCGTTGGCGCCGGGCAGCAGCTCCGAGAGGATGCCCGAGACCTTGTACCCATCGATCAACACATCGTTCGGCCACTTCAGGGTGACCTCGTGGCGCGGCGCCGCGTCTTCCGGCTCGGTGCCGTTGTGCGCCGGATTCTTCTTGCCGCTGGACTTGCCAGTGCGCTGGCCGTCACTCGGGGCGTGAGCCGCTGCGGCGGCCGTGGCGGTGGCGGCCTCGACCACCTCGCGGACGGCGATGGTCATCGCGGCGCCGGCGAGGAGCGGGAACCAACCGAAATGCTCCGCGCCGAGCGGCTCCCGGTTCACCGAGGGGCGAAGCAGCACCGAGATCGCCAGGGATTTGCCCGTCGGGGCGAGCCACGAGCGACCGAGTCGGCCGCGACCCTGGGTCTGGCTGTCGGTGACGACCACGGACAGGTCGGGCCAGGCGGCGGCATCCGTTCCCATGGCGTGCTCGACCAGCACATCGTTGGTCGACCCGGCCTCCGGCAGGTATTCGAAGCGCGCGACCGCCTCCCGGCTCAACGCGAATTCGCGGTCTGTGACATCCATGCGGCCCTCTTCCCGTGCACAACTCCTGCAATTCTCTCGGAAAGTGACCAAAAGGGCACTCTGGAGCCTCGAACCGCTCGAATTGCAGGAATTGTGAAACGGGCGGGGGCCGCAACAACCGGATGGAGCCCGAAACAAGGGATTCGTCCAGCGAACCCGGCCAGATTTGTAGACAATCGTCAACGGTTGGCCGGAAGGACTGGCCGGTAGAGTGAACGGCGTGACTGAGAACACCCCCGCTTCGGCCAACGACATGTACACGACTGCCGGACGGCTCGCTGACCTCAAGGAGCGCTATCACGAAGCCGTGACAGCAAGTGGCGAGGCCGCCATCCAGAAGCAGCACGCCAAGGGCAAGATGACGGCGCGGGAGCGGATCGCCGAGTTGCTCGACCATGGCTCGTTCGTGGAGCTCGATGAGTTCGTGCGACACCGCACCCACGCGTTCGGCATGGACAAGAAGCGCCCATACGGCGACGCCGTCGTCACCGGGACCGGCACCATCCACGGCCGCCAGGTCGCGGTGTACTCGCAGGACTTCACCATCTTCGGCGGTTCGCTCGGCGAGGTCGCCGGCGAGAAGATCATCAAGGTGATGGACCTGGCGTTGAAGACCGGGGTGCCCATCATCGGCATCCTCGACTCCGGCGGAGCGCGGATCCAGGAGGGCGTCGTCGCCCTCGGCAAGTACGGCGAGATCTTCCGACGCAACACGGCCGCATCCGGCGTGATCCCGCAGATCTCGATCATCTGCGGCCCCGCGGCCGGTGGCGCGGTCTACTCCCCCGCCCTCACCGACTTCGTGATCATGGTCGACAAAACCAGCCAGATGTTCGTCACCGGCCCCGACGTGATCAAGACCGTCACCGGTGAAGACGTGGGCATGGAGGAGCTCGGCGGGGCCCTCACCCACAACAAGGTCTCCGGCGTCGCGCACTACCTGGCCAGCGACGAGTCCGACGCTCTCGACTACGCGCGCACCCTGCTCAGCTTCCTGCCCGACAACAACCTGGCCGAGCTGCCGGTGTTCGACAGCGAGGTCGAGCTCGAGACAACGGATGCCGACCGCAAGCTCAATACGATCATCCCGGACGCGCCCAACCAGCCCTACGACGTGAAGACGGTGATCGAGCACATCGTCGACCACGGCGACTTCCTCGAGACCCAGCCGCTGTTCGCACCGAACATCGTGGTCGGCTTCGCCCGGGTGGAAGGCCGCTCGGTCGGTATCGTCGCCAACCAGCCCAACGCCATGGCGGGCACCCTGAACATCGAGGCGGGCGAGAAGGCGGCCCGGTTCGTGCGGTTCTGCGACGCCTTCTCGATCCCCATCCTCACCCTTGTCGACGTGCCCGGTTACCTCCCCGGCACCGAGCAGGAGTGGACCGGCGTTATCCGCCGCGGCGCGAAGTTGCTCTACGCCTACGCCGAGGCCACTGTGCCGCTGGTGACCGTGATCCTGCGCAAGGCGTACGGCGGCGCGTACATCGTGATGGGTTCCAAGCAGCTCGGCGCCGACATGAACCTCGCCTGGCCGACCGCGGAGATCGCCGTGATGGGCGGTCAGGGTGCCGTGAATATCCTGTACCGCGCCGAGATCAAGAAGGCCGAAGACGCCGGTGAGGATGTCGCCGCGGTGCGCACGCACCTGGCCAACGAGTACACCTACAACGTGGCCAGCCCGTTCCTGGCCGCCGAGCGCGGCGAGCTCGACGGCGTGATCGAGCCGGCTGCAACCCGGGTCTCGATCACCAAGGCGCTCCGGGCGCTCCGCACCAAGCGGGCCAGCCTGCCGCCCAAGAAGCACGGGAACATCCCGCTCTAGGCGGGCGTCATGGCAGCGGCAGTGACACCAAGTGGTGCGACACCGGAGCACTTCGACCGGTCCCAGCTCGAATTCGTGACCCGCGGCGTCAGCGACGCCGAGGTCGCGGCCGTGACAGCCCTGCTGCGCGGCCTGCTGCAGGAGGAATCGGATCAGCTTCGCCGGTCACCGCAGCGCACCCGGAGTGCGTGGGACCGCGGCCAGCGCGCCATCCGCTCCAAGGTCGAGCCCGGGGCCGGCCGCTGGAGAAGCTTCACCGGCTGAGCGGATGCGGCCTGTCCCCCTAAATGACGACTTTGAGCGGGCCGTCGGCCAGTGCACTATAGATAGTGCTAGGTGTCTCGCTTGCGAGTAACACCACCAATCATTCGCCCACTAGGGTAAGCAGGCGAATGCTTTGGGGGCGAGTCAGGGTGATATTCGGGTTGTCGCCCTGACTCGGAACTTCGAAAGGGGATCGGCTTCGGCCGGTCCCCTTTTCGGGTCTCGGCGGGCTCGGGGTCTCGACAGGCTCGGGTCTCGACAAGCTCGACGGGCGGTCAGGCAGGGACGCGCGGGATCTCCAGCCACAGGTCGACCTCGTCGTCTGAGGAGTCCTGGCCGAGGGCGCTGACGCTGGTGTCTGCGCTGCTGAGTCCGACGACCGTGACGGCGGTCGCAGACCCGTCGGCCGCGGTGCGCGCGATGATCTTGTCGGCCGCGGTCCGGCCGATCGCCGCCGCGAGCTTGTTCAGCACGACCTCCAGCTCGCTGTCCCCGAGGTCGTCGAGGCCGCCCTCGTCGAGCAGGGTGACGATAGCGCCGCGGCGGCGGGCCGCCATGACCTCCTGCCGCACCTGGTCGTTCAGTAGCTTGCGGCCGCGGATCTCGTCCCGAATCGCCGCCTCGAGGTAACGGCACTCCTCTCGCTGCAACTCGGTGAGTTCGCCGCCACGGTCGACGATGCGGCGCAGCATCGGCGCGGCCAGCCGGTTGGTGTGCGCGAGTCGCACCTGGCGCTCGTACAGGTGCGCCTCCTGGGCGGCCTGCCATTCGGTCGCCTCCCGCTCAGCCAGCGCGTACTGCCGGGCGTCGCGCCCGGCCTTGGCCAGTGCACGGGCCAGCAGCACTGCCGCTGCCACCCAGACCATGCTGCCGATGGCCCCGGAGGACGGCAACGCCCCCGGACCGGCCCACACGACCGTGTGCAAGCCGAGGAAGCCCACCCCGATCCAGGCCACAGTCTGCCGTTTGCGGGTGGCCGTGATCGTCATCAGCGTGCCGACCGCCGCCACATACCAGGTGGCGTAGCCGTTGGCGGCAGACCCGTCGAGCTGGCTCGCGACCAGGAGCGGCAGGGCGGCGGACACCGCGAGGTTGAAGAACGACAGCCACACCGGCATCCGCATCGGGCTGGTCGGCCAGAGGCTGAAGATCGTGGCCACGCCGTACAGGATCATCGCCGCGATCGACGGGATGGGCGAGTCCGGGGTGCCGAGGGAGTAGATGCCGAGCACAATGTGGTAGCCGGAGAACAGGGCGGCCAGCCCGAGGACCAACCCGCGGGGAACGGTGATCATGCGAGCCCACCCGGCCGATCGTCCGCAGTATCGTCGAGGCCGAGGGCGGGCAGTTCAGCGGCGGAGAACTGGCTGACCAGCCGGTCGGATTTCGCATCGGGCCGTGGCCACTCGATCCGCACCGAAGTGCCGTGACCCGGCCTGGTGCGCACGGTGACGGCGCCACCGGCGCTGATCACGCGCTCCTGGATCGAGATCCGGAGGCCCAACCGCTCAGTGGGGACGGCATCGAGGTCGAACCCGATTCCCGCGTCGGCGACCTCGATGGTGCACCCGCCATTCCGGTTGGAACTGAGGGTGAGTGTTCGTGAGAGTGAGGCATCCGCTGGGCCGGCGTGTTGCATGCTGTTGACCATGGCCTGCACGGTCGCCGAGTAGAGGGCGTCACTCGTGTGCACGGGGAGGGCGAGGAACTCACTACCGTCTTCGATGATGGTGAACGGGCCGGCAAAGGCATTCGCCGCCTGACGGATGCGGTGACTCAGCCGGGTGAACGGGATCACGGTCTCGTCGCCGACCGGCACCTGGCCGGCGTCATTGAGCCGGGCGATCGCCTGCCGCGCCATGTCCGCGGCCAGCTCCGCCTCCTGGGGACTGCGTGCGGCGGCGGCGGAGAGGAGCGTGGTGAGCACGCTGTCGTGCACGATCGAGTCCACCTCGACCCGCTCGATCTCGGTGGCATG
Organism: Glaciibacter sp. 2TAF33; assembly: GCF_052114945.1. Lineage (NCBI taxonomy): Bacteria > Bacillati > Actinomycetota > Actinomycetes > Micrococcales > Microbacteriaceae > Glaciibacter > Glaciibacter sp. 2TAF33. Next base: position 136,852 of record NZ_JBFRFS010000010.1, on the reverse strand, counting down.
CTGGCGCACCGCCATCCCGTACTTGCCCAGGGCGTTGGACTGGGCGATGTCCACGGCCGCTGTCGCCTGCCGCAGCATGAAGATGATGATCAGCACCACCTGGCCGAGCAGGATCGCGTACACCGCGTCGAGGGAGGCCAGGACCACGTCGGCACCGCCGCCCGAGGGCAGCATCCGGATCGCGCCGTAGGTCAGCGGTGCGATTAAGGTGTACGCGGCCGCCCACCAGAGCGGGAACGCGATCGCGGCATAGGACGTGGCCACCGTGCACACGTACCAGAGCCAGGGCTTGCCATCAAGGACCTGGCTCGGGTCGCGCGAGAGGAACGGCCACGCGACGAGGGCCAAGAGGTAGATGATGGCGCCGGCGCCGGTGGCGGTCCGGATGTGCGACTTGACGATGGTGGCGAGCACGACCAGGAGAATCACCAGCCCGAGCACCAGGGGGCTGATGAGGCCGAGGAGGGGAAGCCGCTCGTCGGCCTGCCCCAGCATGACCGGCAGCGACTGCAGCGCGAAGACCAGCCCGATCCCGCCGACGGCGCGGGACAGCACGGTCTCGATCTGCCGCTGGCTGATCGGGTTCAGCGGCGATTTCGCTTCGCCCAGCCGGTCGGAGCCAGGCTTGACGGAGGCGGGTTTGCCCTGCTTGGCAGGCTTGGCCTGGCGGGCCCGGGTCAGCGGCCGGCCCGATGACGGCCCGCCGGTCTCCGCGGGCTCAGGCGCGCGCATCCCCGCCGTCCGGGTCGAGCCCGGGCAGGATGCCGTCTTCCACGGCACGGCGCAGGAGGTCGACCTTGGTGGGCGCGGGACGCCCGACTTCGACGTATTTGACCCGGATCCGGTCGAGGTATTCACGGGCGGTGGAGTGCGCGATGCCGAGTTGCATGGCCACCATCTTCAGCGGCAGCCCCGAGGCGTACAAGTGCAGCACGTCCCGTTCACGGCGGCCGAGCTGGGCCTTGGCGAAGTCACGGTCGGCGTCGATCGCGGTGGCCCACTCGAGGTTGTTCAGCACGTCGCCGCGGGCAACGGATGCCACGGCCGCCATCACCGTCGTGGTCGGCGACGACTTCGGGATCACCCCGGCGGCACCCGCGGCGATGGCCTCGCGTACCGACGCCACCCGGTCGGCGATGCTGTGCACGAGCACCGCGGCGCCGGTCGACTGCACCAGGTGCACGTTCTCCGTCACGACCGAGCCGTCACCGAGGGAGAGGTCGAGTACGATCACGTCGCAGACCCGTCCGGCGAGGCCGTCGACCAGTTCTCGCACTGTCGCCGCGGTGAGGATCACCTGGAATCCGGCGTTCTCGCACGCGGCGCTGAGCCCGAGTCGCACCGATTCATGGTCGTCGACGATGCCGACGCGAACCGGGTGACCGGTCGTCGCGTCGGCTGGGGGCGGGGCTGTGGTGGCTGTAGGGCTCACGATGCGGATTGTCCTTTGTTCATTGACTGAGCCAACGATAGCTATTTCGAGAGCAGGGCGACGGCTTCGACATGATGAGTATTGGGAAACAGGTCGAATGCCCGCAGGGTTTTCAGCTGGTAACCGTGCCCGGCGAACAGCGCGACGTCCCGGGCGAGTGCCACCGGGTCGCACGCCACATAGACCACCTGCGCAGGACCCAGGGTGCCGAGCTGGTCGACGACCTCCCGCCCGGCGCCGGAACGCGGCGGGTCGAGCACGACTGTCGCCGCGGCCAGCCGGCTGCGCTCCGCGGCACTGGCCTCGCTGACCAGGCGGCGGAGGAACCGGTCGACCCGGTCGGTCTGCGCGCTGGCGCCCACCCATTCGGCCAGGTTCGCGGAGGCGAAGTCGGTCGCCTGCGCGTCGCTTTCCACCGAGGTGACGCGAGTGGTGGGCCCGAACTTGTCCCCGACGGCGGCGGCGAGGAGGCCCACGCCGCCGTACAGGTCGAGATTGGCCGCCCGCGGGTCGAACGCCGTTTCGTCAATGGCCTCCTGAACCGCGCGGTACAGCGTTTCTGCGGCGCTGGAGTGCACCTGCCAGAAGCCGGCGGCGTCGAGCTGGAACTCCCGCTCGCCGACGCGCTCACGAATCAGGTTCGGCGGGGTGGCCTTGCGCTTGCCCCTGGCGTCGCGCTCGGCCACGAGCACCTGCACCGCGCCATCGGTCGGGGCGACGATGTCAACGGATGCCGCGCCGGGGAACAGCTGGTCAAGTGGTGCGGCGGCCTCGACGGCGCGTTCCGCCAGCGGCAGGTCGTCGACCTCGATCACCCGGTGGGAGCGGGCCGCGAACGGTCCGATCGAGCCGTCGTCCGCCACGTGCAGGCTGATCCGGGTGCGCCAGCCGGTGCCGTCCAGCTCGTCCCCGGGCGAGGCGTTCGCGCCCACCGGGACCGGCTCGACCGAGGCATCCGTTTCGATGTGGGCCATGCGGCTCATGGCGTCGGCGAGCACCCGGCGCTTGAGTTCGCGCTGGAAACCCAGTTCGATGTGGCCGAATTCGGCGCCGCCGGCGCGGTCCTCCGGGGCCCGCTCGAGGGCAGCGGCCGACCAGATGTGCGGCTGCCGCTCGGGGGCGGCGGTGAGCACCTCGACGGTGTCGGCGCGCCAGAAGCTCTTATGGTTGGCGTCGGTGAGCCGGGCGCGCACCCGCTCGCCCGGGAGGGTGTCGCTGACGAAGATCACTCGGCCTTCGTGCCGGGCGACGAAGATACCGCCGTGGGCTACGTTGGTGACGTCGAGTTCGAGTTCGGTGCCGACGCCGGCCTGGTTGTCATTGCTGGTGCCCATCTATCGAGCATCCCATACCGCTTCGACGGCCGCACGCCGCGGGCTGTCACTGGCGGTCACTGGGCTGTCGCTGAACAGTTGAAAGGAACTATGCGCCTCTATCTCGCCTCCACGTCCCCCGCCCGGCTGACCCTGCTGCGGTCGGCGGGAATCGAGCCGGTCACCATCGCCCCGGAGGTGGACGAGGACGCGGTCGCCGCGGCGGCGGCCGCCGTGCAGGGCACGCCGCTCACCCCTCACCATGTGGTGGAGCTGCTCGCCAGGGCCAAGGCCGAAGCGGCCGTGGAGTTGCTCGCCGCAGCCGCGGACGGCACGGGTGCTGTCGACGGGACGGGTGGGGTCGACGGGACGGGTGCTGTCGACGGGACGGGTGCGGTCGACGGGCTGATCCTCGGCGGTGACTCGGTGTTCGTGCTCGACGGTGTGATCTACGGAAAGCCGCACACCGCCGAGAAGGCGCGCGAACGTTGGCAGTTGCAGCGCGGCCGCACCGGGCAGTTGTTCTCCGGGCACTGGCTCATCGAGCACGCCGGCGGCCGCGTCGGCCGCTCATCCGGGGCTGTCGCGGTGGCCGACGTCACCTTCGCAGACGACATCACCGATGCCGAACTCGACGCCTACATCGCCACGGGTGAGCCGCTCTTCGTCGCGGGCGCCTTCACCATCGACAGCCTCGGCGCGCCGTTCATCACCCACATCGACGGCGACCCCTCCACGGTGATCGGGCTCTCCCTCCCGACGCTCCGACGGCTGGTCAATGGCCTGGGGTATGCGTGGCCGAGCCTGTGGAATCGCCCGCGCGCCTGACCGGCGCCGGGCCGGGGTCGGGACCACCGGCGACGTGGATCCGCAACTGTAGACATCCGTCACGGTTTGGCTCATATTTTTGTGGGACGGAACCAAAAACGCCGAGAGACGGCGGAATAAGCTAAGGGACTGTGCCACGTATAACGAAGGTCCTCATAGCCAATCGTGGCGAAATCGCCGTGCGGGTGATCAGAGCCGCGAAAGACAGCGGCATCACCTCGGTCGCCGTCTACGCCGACCAGGATCGGGACGCACTCCACGCCCGCCTCGCCGATGAGGCCTACGGGCTCGACGGAAGCACCAGCGGCGACACCTACCTCGTGATCGACAAGATCCTCTCCATCGCGCGTCGGGCCGGCGCTGACGCCGTGCACCCCGGCTACGGCTTCCTCGCCGAGAATGCCGACTTCGCGCGTGCTGTGATTTCGGCAGGGCTGGTCTGGATCGGGCCGTCGCCCGAGGCGATCGAGCAGCTCGGCGACAAGGTCTCCGCCCGGCACATCGCCGAGAAGGTGGGCGCACCGATGGCGCCCGGCACCCTGAACCCGGTGACGGATGCCGCCGAGGTACTCGACTTCATCGACCAGCACGGGCTGCCGGTTGCGATCAAGGCCGCGTTCGGCGGCGGCGGTCGGGGCCTCAAGGTGGCGCGCACCCGCGAGGAAGTGCCTGAGCTGTTCGACTCGGCGACCCGTGAAGCCGTGGCTGCCTTCGGCCGCGGCGAGTGCTTCGTGGAGAAGTACCTCGATGCGCCGCGTCACGTGGAGACCCAGTGCCTGGCCGATGCGCACGGCAACGTGGTCGTCATCTCCACCCGCGACTGCTCGCTGCAGCGCCGCCACCAGAAGCTCGTCGAGGAGGCGCCCGCGCCGTTCCTCACCGAGGCCCAGACGGCCGAGCTGTACCGGGCGTCGAAGGCGATCCTGGCCGAGGTCGGTTACCTCGGCGCCGGCACCTGCGAGTTCCTGATCGGCCAGGACGGGACCGTGTCCTTCCTCGAGGTCAACACCCGCCTGCAGGTCGAGCATCCGGTGTCCGAAGAGGTCACCGGCATCGACCTGGTGCGGGAGCAGTTCCGCATCGCCGAAGGCGGCGTGCTGGACTACGACGACCCCGTCCCCGTCGGCCACTCCTTCGAATTCCGCATCAACGGTGAGGATGCCGGCCGCGGGTTCATCCCCTCCCCCGGACCGGTGCACGTGTTCCGCCCGGCCGGTGGCCCCGGCGTGCGCGTGGACAGTGGAGTCCAGGCCGGCGACGTGATTTCCGGATCGTTCGACTCGCTGCTCGCGAAGCTGATCGTCACCGGCGCCACCCGCGAGGAAGCGCTGGACCGTGCCCGCCGCGCGCTCGACGAGTTCGAGGTCGCCGGGTTGCCCACTGTGCTGCCGTTCCACCGGGCGATCGTGCGCGACCCGGCCTTCGCTCCGGCTGACGGCGAACCGTTCTCGGTGTACACCAGGTGGATCGAGACCGAGTTCGAAAACCACATCGAGCCCTGGAGCGGCAGCCTCGACGACACCGCGCCCGCCGACAAGCGGCACAGTGTGGTGGTGGAGGTCGAAGGCCGCCGCATCGAAGTGATCTTGCCGTCCCGCTTGATGCCGGGCGCCGCGTCCGAGAACACGGCCGGCCCCGCGCCGCGTCGTCGCGCCGGGGCGCACGCCGTGCGCTCCGCCACCGGCGACGCCGTGAAGGCGCCGATGCAGGCCACAGTTGTGAAGGTGGCCGTCGTCGAGGGCGACGTCGTCGTCAAGGGCGACCTGCTGCTGGTGCTCGAAGCGATGAAGATGGAGCAGCCCCTCACCGCGCACAAGGACGGTGTAGTCGGACCGGTGGCCGCGACGGTCGGGTCGACCGTGTCGAGCGGGCACCTGCTGCTCAGCGTCCTCGACGCCGCCGGGGTCGCCGCCTAGCTCCTCGCGCCCACCGCGGCTTGTCCGCCGCATCGCGTGCCATTGTGTGTTCTCTCCGCGGCCCTTGCGGCTCCAGGACCGCTCGACGAGGCCGGCTCTCGTCGCCGCCGCGTGGCTAACTCCTGCAATTTGTGCGCTTTGCGACGGCGCCGCCCCGCGATTCCGGGGGAGTGTGGCCGGGCGCAGTACGAATTGCAGGAGTTACGCACGGGTCGCTGGGGCCGGTGCGGGCGGGGAGCGCCGGGCACGGGGCTGTTGAGCGACGGGCCGGGGCGATGGGGCAACGGGCCCGGGCGGTGGGGCAACGAGCCCGGGGCGGTGGGGCAACGAGCCCGGGGCGGTGGGGCAGTCGGACGGGCCCGGGCGGTGGGGCAACGAGCCCGGGGCGGTGGGGCAATCGGACGGGCCCCGTAAGGCACTGGACGGGCCCGTGAGCCAGCGGGCCGGTCCCGTGGGGCAATGGGCCGGGTCGATGGTTCCAGACCCGGGCGTGCGACACCGACTGTCGTGGCTCCCGCATGGCTAACTCCTGCAATCCGCGAGTGGAGCGTAGGCGCCGCCGCGTGATTCCGGGGAAGTGTGGCCGGGCGCAGTACGAATTGCAGGAGTTACGCACCGGGCGTTGGCTAGAAGTACCGGAATTCGGCTTCCGCGGAGGGAATGACCAGCGGATAGCAGCAGCCAGCAGCCAGCAGCCAGCAGCCAGCAGCCAGCAGCCAGCAGCCAGCAGGACGCTAGCGGACGATGTGCATCGCGCGGGCGGCATCCGTTATCGAGCCGGACAGCGACGGGTAGACCGGGAAGGCGCGGGCGACCTGGTCAACGGTGAGCCGGTGCTCGACCGCGAGGGCGAGCGGGAAGATGAGCTCGCTGGCCTTGGGGGCGACGATGACGCCGCCGATGACGGTGCCGCTGCCGGTGCGGGCGAACAGCTTGACGAAGCCGTCCTTGATCCCCATCATCTTGGCGCGCGGGTTCGATGCGAGCGGCAGTTTGTAGATGTCGCCCTGCGCGATGCCCTCTTCGATCTGCTTCTGGGTCCAGCCGACCGTGGCGATCTCCGGCTGGGTGAAGATATTGGAGGCCACGTTGCGGATCTCGATCGGGTTCACCGCATCGCCCATCGCGTGCAACATCGCGGTGCGGCCGGCCATCGAGGCGACGGATGCCAGCGGCAGCTCGGTCGTGCAGTCACCGGCCGCGTAGACGTTCGGCATCGACGTGCGCGACACTCGGTTGACCCGGATGTGCCCCGATTCGGTGAGTTGGATCCCGGCCTCTTCCAGGCCGATCCCGGCGGTGTTCGGCACGGACCCGACGGCCATCAAGCAGTGGCTGCCCTCGACGGTACGGCCGTCGGACAGGGTGGCGAGAACGCCGTCCGTGGTGCGCACGATCGACGAGGCGCGGGACTTCGAGAGCACGACCATTCCGTTGCGCTTGAACACGTCCTCGATGACCCGGGCGGCGTCGGCGTCCTCGCCGGGCAGCACCTGGTCGCGGCTGGAGATGAGGGTGACGTCAGCGCCGAGGGCGCGGTACGCGGAGGCGAACTCGGCGCCGGTCACGCCGGACCCGACCACGATCAGGTGCTCGGGGACTGCCTTGAGGTTGTAGAGCTGGGTCCAGGTGAGGATGCGTTCCCCGTCGGGGACGGCCGTGTCCAGGATGCGCGGGCTTGCACCCACCGACACCACCAGGGTGTCGGCCTCTATCCGGTCGAAGTCGGTGCCGGAATCGCCGGGAGCGGTGGACACGATGATGCCACTGGTTCCGTCAAGTCTGCCCTCACCGTGGACCAGGCGCACGCCGGCATGGATCAGGCTGGCCTTGAGGTCCTCGGACTGTTGCCGGGCCAGGCTGAGCAGCCGCTTGTTCACGGCGGCGAGGTTGATCGCGACATCGGGGCGGGCGGGCTTGCCGCTGGCGCCGCGCACGAAGAATTGCACGCCCAGGTCGGTGGCGTCGCCGATCGAGTTCGACGCTTCCGCAGTCGCGATCAGCGACTTCGAGGGCACGACGTCGGTGATCACGGCGGATCCGCCGACCCCGACCCGTTCAACCAGGGTCACGTCGGCGCCCTGTTGCGCTCCCGCCAGCGCCGCTTCGTAACCGCCAGGCCCTCCGCCGAGTACTGCAATGCGCTGCTTGCGTTCGAACTCATAGGCCATTGCTCTATTCTCTCCCACCCGCTTGCAGTGCGACAAAACGGATGCCGTCGGCCGGCGCGGCTGGGTCCGCCGGCGGCGTGGGTGCGGGCGGGCGACGGTGGGCCGCGGCGGGCGGGCAGCAGCGGGCGGGCCGCACGTCGGCGCGACTTGATCGGCCGGCGGCGGGCGACCGGCCTGAGCGGGCGCGGACACGGTGGCGGGCTGTGTCGCGGTGGGGTTGCCGGCATCCGGTGCCTGCTGCTCATCTGAGCGCCGAAACCCGAATTCGCACTCCGAATGAATGGGGGAATTAGAGTGATGGGATGCTGAAGACCCAGACCAACCCACTCGACGCGCCCGAGGCTGACCCGTTCGACGTCGCACGGACTGCCGCCGCCGAGATCGCCGCCGCGACCGGCGTCCCACGGCACGACATCGCGCTCACCCTGGGCAGTGGGTGGGGCAAGGCCGCCGACCTGATCGGCGAGACCACGCACACCATCCCGGCCCACGAGATCACCGGGTTCAGTGCGCCAGCGCTGGAGGGGCACGTCGGAACGCTGCGCTCGGTGCTGACGCCGGACGGCAAGCGCGCCCTGGTGATCGGCGCGCGCACCCACTACTACGAGGGGCACGGGGTGCGCCGGGTGGTGCACAGCGTGCGCACGGCGGCAGCGACCGGGGCGACCACGATGATCCTCACCAACGGCGCGGGCGGGATCAAGGAGTACTGGACGCCCGGCACCCCGGTGCTGATCAGCGACCACATCAACCTCACGGCGGACTCGCCGCTCGAGGGTGCAACGTTCATCGACCTCACGGACCTGTACTCCACGCGGCTGCGCGACCTCGCGCGCAGCATCGACGCATCGCTCGATGAGGGCGTGTATTGCCAGTTCCGCGGACCGCACTACGAGACGCCGGCCGAAGTGCAGATGGCGAAGACTATCGGCGGGCACATCGTAGGGATGTCCACCGCGCTGGAGGCGATCGCAGCCCGCCAGGCCGGAATGGAGATCCTCGGGCTGTCGCTCATCACCAACCTGGCGGCGGGCATCCAGAAGTCGCCGCTCAGCCACGGCGAAGTGATCGAGGCCGGCAAGAACGCCGAGGCCGCAATCAGTGCCCTTCTGGCCAAGATCGTGGCCGCACTGTGAGTGGGCGTCACGCCGGCACCCCCGGCGGCGAAGCCGCGGACCACACTTGGGGCGGTTCCGAAGAGGGCCTTCCACCAACCCAGGCGATTCCGGTGCTGCCCCCTGACGCGGCGACCGATGCCCCGGGTACAGATGCCCCGGTCATCGCCACTGCCGAAGCCTGGCTCGCCCAGGATCCCGACCCGGAGACCCAGGCCCAACTGCGCCTCCTGCTCTCCGGCGCGCACAGCGGCGACGCTGCGGCGATCGCCGACCTGCACTCCCGCTTCGACCAGCGGCTGGCCTTCGGCACCGCGGGGCTCCGCGGCGAAATCGCGGCAGGCTCCAACCGGATGAACCGCGTACTGGTTTCGCAGGCCGCGGCCGGCCTGGCCGCCTACCTGCTGGAGCAACACGCAAACGGCAGTGGCGCATCCGTCGTGATCGGCTACGACGGACGCAAGAACTCGCAGGTCTTCGCGAAGGACACCGCCGAGCTGATGGCCGGCGTCGGGGTGCGCGCCATCCTGCTGCCGCGGCTGCTGCCGACGCCGGTGCTCGCGTTCGCGGTGCGCCACCTCGATGCCAGCGCGGGCGTGATGGTGACCGCGTCGCACAATCCGCCGAATGACAACGGCTACAAGGTGTACCTCGGCGGCGAGAACGAGGGGTCGCAGATCGTCGCGCCCGACGACGCCCTGATTGCGGCATCGATTGTGAACGTCGCCGCGACCCAGCTGGTGCCGGAGATGCCGCGCGGGGAATATGAGACGGCGGACGAGTCGGTCGTGCAGGCCTATGTCGACGCCACAGCGAGTGTCGCCGCTCCCCCGCGCGCCCAGGTCAACGCGGTGTACACGGCCATGCACGGCGTCGGCTGGGACACCACCCGACGCGTCCTGGAGGCGGCCGGCTTCGAGTTGCCCACCCTGGTCGACGCGCAGATCGCGCCGAACCCGGCCTTCCCGACCGTGGCGTTCCCGAACCCCGAAGAACCCGGCGCGATGGACCTCTCTTATGAGACGGCCCGCGAGGTCGATGCCGAGCTGATCATCGCGAACGACCCGGATGCCGACCGGCTGGCGGTGGCGATTCCCGACCCGTCATCGCCGGACGGCTACCGTCGGCTGAGCGGCAACGAGGTCGGGGCGATCCTCGGTTGGCGTGCCGCCATTTTGGCGACGGATGCCGCGCGTGCGGCCGGCGCGGGCGACCGCGGTCCGGTGGGCACGCTCGCCTGTTCCATCGTGTCGACTCCGGCGCTTGCCGCCGTCGCCGACGCCTACGGGCTGGACTTCGCGGACACACTCACCGGGTTCAAGTGGGTGTCCCGTGCTCCCGGCCTGATCTTCGGCTTCGAAGAGGCGCTCGGCTACCTGGTGAACCCGGGGACGGTGCGGGACAAGGACGGCATCTCCGCCGCCGCCGCGTTCCTCTCCCTGGCCAGCGAGCTGAAGGCCGACGGCGTCACCATCGCCTCGCACCTGGACGCGTTCAGCGAGAAGTTCGGGCATTACGCGTCGGGGCAGATCTCCGTGCGCGTGACGGACCTGGCGCAGATCACCACGGTGATGACCCGGTTACGGGACACGCCTCCGGCCCTGGTGGGCGGCATCCGCGTCGATCGCATCGAAGACCTCAAGGACGGCTTCGAAGGACTGCCGCCGAGCGATGTGCTTCGGATCTGGCTTGCCGACGGGTCGCGGGTGATGGTGCGGCCGAGCGGCACCGAACCGAAGCTCAAGGTGTACCTCGACACCCACAGCTCCGACGGAACCGTGCCGGAGCGAAAGTCTGCGGCGGCGGCGGCGCTGGCCTCACTCGACGCCGGGATGCGCGAGCTGATCGGGTAGCTCTCGGTCGGTCGCGCCGCTGAAGCACGTGTAACGCACCTTCGTTTGCGCCGGGAGGGCGCGTTATACGTATTTCTGCGAGCGGTCGAGTGGGTGGGGGCGTATGCCAGACTGACCGCATGAGTACTGTGGGCGCACGGGTACGGGTCAACGGCGACCTGTGGCTGGCGTTGGCGGCGGTGGCGGCGTCTGTCGTGGGGACTGGCCTGACGTGGGTCGGCTGGGTGAGCCTCGGACAATCCGACTCCAGCCCGGTGCGGATCGTGGCGCTCGCCCTGACCGGCTGCCTCGCCCCCGGCCTGCTGGTGGCGGCGGTGATCCGGCTGCTGTGGCGGCGCGGCGCGATGTCCGGCCGCATGGCGGTCGTCGCGGCGTCGCTCGGCGGCATCGCCCTGGCCGCAGCAACTATGACGGCACTCTCGTTCGGCCGGGGCATCGCCGAGGCGGACGGCGAGGCGCCTCAGACACTCTTCGCCGACCTCGTGTTGGTGTTCTTCGCCACCGCCATTGTTCTCGGCACGGTCGCAGTCGCGCTCGTGTTCGGCAGTGTGCTGGGCCGAACCAGCCTCCACCGGGGGCTCGTGACCGTCAGCTCGATCGTCATCGGACTCGTCGGGGTGGTCCCGATTGGGGTAGCACTCATGACCGGGACCACCCTCTTGGCCATCGCCTTCGTTGCCGTGCTCCTGGTCCTCCAGTCGCGGCAGGCGGCGCTGGTCGGCGGCGCCAGCCGCGTTGGTTCGACGATGCTCCGAAGCGAACCGGGCACCACAGGGACAAGCGAGACGGCACCGAGCGTTTCCGGCGTGCGCGCGACGCCGGCCGGTCGGGCTGTCGGGCGGGCACCGCTCGTGCTCGCACTGGCCAGCAGCTTGCTGGGACTGTGCGCCGCTGCGTTCGCCCTCTCGGGAAGCGTCTGGCCGCTCGGCGCGGGACCGGAGTTCGACAGCACCTCGGCCATGGGCTACGGCGTCGCGGCAGGGCTGGTCGCGGCGATTCCTCTCGTCGCGGCGCTGGCGCTGACGGTTGCGCGGCGCCGACCGCGGCATCCGTTGTGGTGGTCGACCTGGGCGCCGACCGGCCTGATCTGTGCGGCGCTGCTGATGGTCGCTGCGACGTCGCTGCAGAATGCGCTGAGCGGCGGCAGCGGGACCCTCCTCGGCTGGAACCTGCTGGCCTGGGGCCTGGCGCTGTATGCCGCGGGCATTGCCCTCGTCGTCGGGATGCGAGTGCCGCTGAGCGGGATGGGACGCGTGGCGACGTCCGTTCTGATCGGCGCCGGAGTCGCTGCGGCGACGGCCTTCGGCACGTTTGCACTCCCATTCGTGGCCCCACTGGTCGCGATTGCGCTGGCTTTCTGGGTCATCCCGAGACTGAACGGGCGCGAGGTGGGTTCTGCCGGCACCGAAATCGCCGGCTGACAGCGCGGTCGTCTGCACAACTCCTGCAATCCGCACGGCGGCTGATACCAGATCCGCGGAATCCCGCGGCCGGGGGTACAGTCTGTGCGCGGTTTGCAGGAGTTGTGCGCGCGGGCCCCACGAGACCGGCCGCGGGCAGAGGGTTTCGTCGGCTGCGGAGTCCCACCGACGGAGAAATCGGCCGCAGTGGGTGAGCCGGGGCGCCGGCCAGTCGGACTCAGTCTTGGCGCGGGCGACCTGAGACGGGGCGGGCGACCTGAGACGGGGCGGGCGACTTGAGCCGGGGCGGGTGACCGGCGCCGGGGCTCAGCCCAGCGCGGCCTCGAGTTTTGCGCTGATCTCGTCCAGGTCGAAGTAGTTGTCGATCACGATCACGTCGGCGTTGGTCTTGCCGATTGCCCCCACCAGCTCCGACGAGGTGAGAATCACCTGGGCGTCGGAGGCCACCGCGGCGACGCTGGCGACGTCCGATGCGGTCACGTTGGCGTCGATGCCGAGCCGGTCGAGTGCCCGCTCGGCGTTGACCTTGAGGATCGCCGAGGTGCCGATCCCGATCCCGCAGATGGCGACGATCTTCACGGTGCCGCCCGGTTCACTCCGGCGCCCGACGTGGTGCCGAGGAGTGAGCGGATACCGTCGGCATCCGTCGCCCGCGCCAGCGCCGGGATCACGCTGGCGTCGTTGAAGACGTTCGCCAGCTCAGAGACGAATCGCACGTGCTCGTCGGAGCTGGTGACGGCCAGGCCGACGATCACGGAGACGGGGTCGTTGTGCGGGTGCCCGAAGTTCACCGGGTCGGCCAGGGTGACTACGCTGAGCCCCTCGGTGAGCACGTCCTTGCCGGGGCGGGCGTGGGCCAGAGCCAGACCAGGGGCGATCACGATGTAGGCGCCGAATTCGTCGATCACGCCGACCATCCGTTCGGTGTAGCCATCGGTCGTCGCACCGGAGCGGGCCAGCGCGGCTCCGGCGGCGGCCACCGCCGCCCGCCAATCGGCAACGTGCAGGCCGATGGCAATGGCGGCGTCTGGCAGGGGAGGAAGCGGCATGGTGGCTTTCAGGGGGAATCGGTGGCGAGGCGGGTGGTGCGGACGATCGGCCGTCAGGCCGTTTCGAAGCCGGCGGAAATCGCATCCGTCAGTTCTTCACGGTCTTCGAGCGGCAGGAACGCGGCCTGCGCGGCGTTGAGCTGGAAGACCTCGAGGTCGTCGAGGTCGTAGCCGAACGCGTCGCTGAGGAGGGCGAGTTCCTTGGTGAGGCTGGTGTTGCTCATCAGCCGGTTGTCGGTGTTCACCGTCACCCGGAAATCGAGCTGGTAGAGGAGGTCGAACGGGTGGTCGAGGAGGTCCTGGCCCCAGGCCGCGATCGCGCCGGTCTGCAGGTTCGACGAGGGCGCCAGCTCCAGCGTGATCTCGCGGTCGCGCACCCACTGGGCGACCGGCCCGAGCGTGACGAAGGTGTTCTCGTCGTCTTCCCTCTCCACGGTGATGTCCTCGGCCAGGCGCACGCCGTGCCCGAGGCGCAGCGCACGACCGTCGAACAGGGCGCCACGGATGCTGTCCAGCCCGTCGGCCTCGCCGGCGTGCACCGTGACGGGGAAGAATTCCTTTGCCAGGAAGTCGAAGGCGGCCACGTGGTTGCGGGCCGGGAATCCGAGTTCGGCGCCGGCGATGTCGAAGCCGACGACGCCGTTGGTGCGGTGGCGGAGGGCCAGCTCGGCGATCTCCATGCCGCGGTTGTTGTGGCGCATCGCGGTGACCAGCTGGCCGATGCGGATTCGCGAGCCGGACTGCCCCACGTGCTCGATCCCGGCCTCGATGCCTTCCTGCACCGCTTCGACGGCCTGGTCGAGCGTGAGGCCACGGGCGAGGTGCTGCTCGGGGGCCCAGCGGAGTTCGCCGTAGATGACGCCATCGCGGCCGAGGTCCTCGACGAACTCCCTGGCCACCCTGGCAAGGCCCTCGCGGGTCTGCATCACGGCCGTGGTGATGTCGAAGGTCTTCAGGTACTCGACCAGCGAGCCGGAGTTCGACTGGTCCTCGAACCAGGTTCCGAGGGTGGCGGCATCCGTTGCGGGAAGTTCGAAACCGATCGCGTCGGCCAGTTCGATGATCGTTTGCGGGCGCAGGCCACCGTCGAGGTGGTCGTGCAGCGAGATCTTGGGGAGCGAGTTGATGCTCGTTCCGCCGCCGGGCAACAGGTATTCCTCGATGGTCGCGTTCACGGTGTCTAATCTATCGGCGCGCGGGCGATTCCCGTCTCTCGGTTTGCTGAACGTCCGCTGCACGTTCAGGCGCGTCGGCGCTGCCTGTTCATACTGCGGTTTCGTGCAGCGGTTTCGTGCGCGCGGTTTCGTACGCGCGGGGGTTTCCTGCGCCACCTGCCGCTTTTCTCCGTTCGCGCTGAGGATTCGGCCACGCGCGGCGGGCATGCCATGCGCGCGTGGCATGTTCCTCAGCGCGAGCACGTTTGCTCAGCGCGTGCACGTTTCCTGCGCCACCTGCCGCCCTTTCCTCCGTTCGCGCTGAGGATTCGGCCACGCGCGGCGGGCCTGCCATGCGCGCGGAGCGCTTTCCTCAGCGCGTGGCATTTTCCTCAGCGCGAGGACGTTTCCCCAGCGGGAGCGGATGCCGCGGGGCGGCCGACGAGGGCTGGTTACCGTAGATTTGACGGCATGCCGACCAAGATCATCCTCGACTGCGACCCGGGCCACGACGACGCGATTGCGATGCTGCTCGCGCACGGCAACCCGGAGATCGACCTGGTGGCTGTCACCACAGTGATGGGCAACCAGACCCTGGACAAGGTCACCCGTAACGCCCTCTCGGTCGCCCGGGTGGCCGGCATCACCGGTGTGCCGTTCGCCGCCGGGTGCGCGCGTCCATTGGTGCGGGAGATCGAGACGGCGCCGTCGATCCACGGGGAATCCGGGCTGGACGGCCCGGTGCTGCCCGAGCCGACCATCGCGCTTGATTCGCGGCACGCCGTCGACCTCATCATCGACACGATCATGGCCCACGATCCGGGCGAGATCACCCTGGTGCCCACCGGCGCGCTCACCAACATCGCCCTCGCGGTGCGGAAGGAGCCGCGCATTGCGGCCCGGGTGAAGGAGGTGGTGCTGATGGGCGGCGGATACCACGTGGGCAACTGGTCGGCCACCGCCGAGTTCAACATCGTGATCGACCCGGAGGCCGCGCACATCGTGTTCAACGAGAAGTGGCCGCTCACCATGATCGGGCTTGACCTCACCCACCAGGCCCTCGCCACCCCCGACGTGGCGGCGCGGATCGCCGCCGTCGGCACCGCCCCGGCCCGGTTCGTCGGCGAACTGCTCGAGTTCTTCGCCCACACCTACAAGGACGCGCAGGGCTTCGAGCACCCGCCGGTGCACGACCCGTGCGCCGTCGCCTACGTGATCGACCCTTCCGTGATCGCGGTGCGCCGGGCGCCGCTCGACGTCGAGCTCACCGGAACGCTCACCCTCGGCATGACGGTGGCCGACTTCCGGTCGCCGGCGCCGGACGACTGCACCACCCAGGTCGCGACCGACCTCGACCACGAGAAGTTCTGGTCACTGATCATCGACGCGCTGGAACGGATCGGCGACCCCGCGTAGCCGCCACCCCGTCGCGTCTCCCGCCGAACCAGGCCGGCGCGACGGGGAACGAACGGCGGCCGGTCAGCCGATGCGGTCGGCGATCAACGGGCCGCCGTCCCGGACGGGGTCGCCCGGGTCGCCGATCCGGTAGGCACCCTCGACCGACTCGAGCGCGCGCGGGAAGCGGGCGGGTTCGTCGGCGCTGAGCGTGAACAGGGGCTGGCCCTTGGTGACGGTGTCGCCGGGCTTGGCGTGCAGGTCGACGCCCGCGGAGTGCTGCACCGGGTCGCCCTTCCGGGCCCGCCCGGCGCCGAGACGCCAGGCCGCGATGCCAAACGGCAGTGCGTCCTGCTGCACGAGCACACCGTCGCGCTCCGCGACCACGGTGTGCGTCTCCTTCGCAACCGGCAACGCCGCATCCGGGTCACCTCCCTGCGCGCGAATCACCTGACGCCACTTGTCCATCGCGCGGCCGTCGGCAAGCGCCGCCTCCACGTCGACGTCGGTCCGGCCGGCCAGCGCGAGCATCTCCCGGGCCAGCGCCACCGTGAGCAGGGCGATGTCGGCCGGGCCGCCGCCGGCGAGCACCTCCACCGATTCGCGCACCTCGTTGGCGTTGCCGATGGCCAGGCCCAGCGGCACGTTCATGTTCGTCAGCAGAGCGGATGTCGCCACACCGGCATCCTGCCCGAGGGCGACCATGGTGCGTGCGAGTTCCCGCGACTGCTCGATGTCTTTGAGGAAAGCGCCGGAGCCGAACTTCACGTCGAGCACGAGCGCCTTGGTTCCCTCGGCGATCTTCTTCGACATGATCGAGGAGGCGATCAGCGGGATCGACTCGACCGTTCCGGTGATGTCGCGGAGCGCGTACAGCTTGCCGTCCGCCGGGGCCAGGCCGCTGCCGGCGGCAGAGATCACACCGCCGACGTCCCGCAGCTGGGCGAACATCTCCTCATTGCTGAGGTTCGCCCGCCAACCGGGGATCGACTCCAGCTTGTCGAGCGTTCCGCCGGTGTGGCCGAGCCCGCGGCCGGAGAGCTGCGGCACGGCGACGCCGAATACGGCGACGAGCGGCATCAGCGGGAGGGTGATCTTGTCGCCCACCCCGCCGGTGGAGTGCTTGTCGGTGGTGGGTTTGCCGAGGTCCTCGAAACTCATCCGCTCGCCGCTGTTGATCATCGCGAGGGTGAGTTCCTTGATCTCGGCCCTGGTCATCCCGTTCAGGTAGATGGCCATGATCATCGCGGCCATCTGCTCGTCGCCGACGTAGCCGCGGGTGTAGGCGTCGATCAGCCAGGCGACCTGCGCCTCTGACAGTTCGCCCCGGTCGCGTTTGGTGTGGATCAGGTCGACGACGTCGAACGGTTCGACAGCGCCGGCTACAGGAGGTGATGCCATCAGCGTTCCGTTCCGTAAGCGTTGAGGGTGCGTGGCCCGAACGCGTCGGGCAGCACCTCATCGATGGTGCGGATGCCGGAGACGGTCTCCAGCAGCATTCCCGGCGCGGCGTGTTCGAACAGGAGCTGCCGGCAGCGGCCGCACGGCATCAGGGTGGTCCCCTCGCCGTCCACGCAGGTGAAGGCGACCAGTTGCCCGCCTCCGGTCATGTGCAGGCTCGACACCAGCGCGCACTCGGCGCACAGGGTGAGCCCGTACGAGGCGTTCTCGACGTTGCATCCGCTGATCACGCGGCCGTCGGTGACAAGCGCGGCGGCGCCGACCGGGAAGTGCGAATACGGCACGTAGGCGTTCGTCATGGCGGCCGCTGCGGCCTCCCGCAGCACGCTCCAGTCGATGTCGCCGGAGACCGGCACGGCCGGGTTTCCTGTCATGCCGCTCATTTGATGTACGGCTTTCCGTCGGCGGCCGGCGCCCTGGACTTGCCGACCAGGCCCGCGACCGCGAGGATCGTGACGACGTACGGCAGCATGAGCATGAACTCGCTCGGCACGGGCGAACCGATGATGCCGATCACGTTCTGCAGGTTGGTCGCGAAGCCGAAGAGGAGGGCCGCGAGGGTGGCCTTGATCGGGTCCCACTGGCCGAAGATCACCGCCGCGAGGGCGATGAAGCCGGCGCCGGCGGTCATCTCCTTGTTGAACGAACCGACCGAACCGAGGGTGAAGTACGCCCCGCCGAGGCCGGCGACCGCGCCCGCGAGCGACACGTTCCAGAACCGGGTGACGCCGACCTTGATGCCGACGGTGTCGGCGGCCTGCGGGTGCTCACCGACGGCCCGGACGCGCAGCCCCCACCGGGTGCGGAACAGGCCGAACCAGACGGCGAAGACCGCGATGTACATGATGTAGATGATGATGGTCTGCTGGAACAGCAGCGGGCCGATGATCGGGATCTCACTGAGCAGCGGGATGTTGATGCGCTGGAACCGCGGCGGGGAGTTCAGCGCCCCCGGGTTGGCCGTCATCACGGTGGAATACAGGAAATTGGTGAGGCCGGTCACGAGCACGTTCAACACCACGCCGACGATGATCTGGTCGACGATGTACTTGATCGAGAACGCGGCGAGCACGAACGACACCAGGGTGCCGGCCACCATCGCGCCGATCAGGCCGAGGTACGGCGACCGGGTGACCGAGGCGATCATGGCAGAGACGAACGCGCCGGCGAGCATCTGGCCCTCGATGGCGATGTTGACCACACCGCTGCGTTCGGAGATCACGCCGCCGAGGGCGCCGAAGATCAGCGGGGCGCTCAGTGCAACGGTCCCCAGCAGCAGCCCGTAGACCGGAATGGATGCGCCGGCGCCGGCCCAGGTGAGGAAGGCGACCAGGAACAGGAAACCGAAGATCGCGACCAGCCACAGCGGAACCTTGCGATCGGCGCGCACCATCCAGACGCCGAGGATCGTGATCAGTGCCATCAGGACGGTCATGATGACGCAGGTCGCCGTGGTCGGCACGTCGATAGCCGGCAGCTGGACCAGGTTGCGGTCCTGGGTGAGCCGGAACTGGGTCGATCCCGGGCGGGCCAGGAGCACGAACAGGACGAGGGAGAGGACCGTGACAACGCCGAAGGCAATGGGGGCCTTCCAGCTCTTGAGCACCGTCTTCTCGAGGACGATCGGGGCGACTGCCCCGTTAGGAGCCTGCTGGATTGTGGTCATTTCAGGGCACCGGCCTTCTGCCGCTGAGGCGTTCTCTGTTGCGATGCTTTCCGGAAGACGCCGGGGGTGGGCAGCCGGAACACCGCGCGCACGAGCGGCGGGGCGGCGATGAACAGCACGATCAGCGACTGCATGACCAGCACGATGTCGATCGGAACCCCCGCGGCGGCCTGCATGGAGAAGCCGCCGGCCTTGAAGGCGCCGAAGAGGATGCCGGCCAGGAAGATTCCCCAGGGGCGGGAGCGTCCGAGCAACGCCACGGTGATCGCATCGAACCCGATGCCGGCGTCGATGCCGGAGCTGAAGCCGGTGGTGACGGTCCCGAGGATCTGGGACACCCCGGCCAGGCCCACCAGGGCCCCGGAGATGACCATCACCCAGATGAAGATGTTGCCGACGTTGATGCCGGCGACCCGTGCGGCGTTGGGGTTCTCGCCGACGGCCCGGAACTTGAAGCCGAGGCTCGACCGGGCGAGGATCCACCAGACCACGATGGTCGCGATGATCGCGAAGATGAAGCCGAGGTTGAGGCTGTACTGGTCGCCCAGCAGCTTCGGGAAGATCGCGGTGTCCTTCATCGCCGGCGACTTGGGGTTGTTCGAGCCGGGCGCCTGCAGGGCTCCGGGGGTGCGGAGCAGGTAGGCGATCAGGTAGAACCCGACGTAGTTGAGCATGATGGTCGTGATGACCTCGTTCGCCCCGGTTCGGGCTTTCAGCAGCCCGACCAGGCCGGCCCAGAGCGCCCCGCCGATCATGCCGCCGATGATGGCGACGATCATGTGGATGCCGGCCGGCAGCTCGAGCGAGAATCCGATCCAGCCGGCGACCCCGATCGCGATGAGCATCTGGCCGCGCCCACCGATGTTGAACATCCCGGCGCGGAACCCCAGGCCGACACCGAGTCCGGCGATGATCAACGGCGTCGCGAAGGTGAGGGTCTGGGTGAGCGGCTTGATCCCATCGGCGAATCCCGGGCGCCGGAAATTGTAGATCGCACCCTGGAACAGCGCGGAGTACGCGCTCGAGACCGACTGCCATGCGGCACCCAGCATGTCCCCCGGGCGGGAGAAGAAGTAGCCGGCGGCCGCCTGCACGTTCGGGTCGGTGAGGGCGATCAGGATGCCGCCGACGATCAGTGCCAGCAGGATCGACAGGACGGAGATCATCGCCGACCCCCCGACGATCTCATTCAGCACGACCCGGGTGCGGGACGGCGGCTCCTGGCCGGCGCGGATCGCGGCGCTCGCGGCCTCCGTTGTGACGGCTCCGGTTGTCCCGTCCTGGGCCTCGGCGGCCCGGGCGGCGTCCTCATCCGCTCCCGACGGCGCGGCTTCGGTGCCCTCACGACCCGGCGGCACCTGGCCGCGGCGGGGAACTTGTGGATCGCTCATGCTGCTACTCCGGTTTCGGGCACGGGTTCTCCGGCCATCATCAATCCGAGGACGTCACGCGGGGTGTCACCCGGGACGATGCCGACGATTCCGCCGCGGTACATCACTGCGATCCGGTCGGCGAGAGCGGTGACCTCGTCAAGTTCGGTTGACACCACGATCACGGCCACGCCCGAGTCGCGGGCGGCGATGATCTGCCCGTGCACGAATTCGATCGAGCCGACGTCGAGGCCACGGGTGGGCTGCGCGGCGACGAACAACCGCAGTTCACGGCTGAGTTCCCGCGCCAGCACCACCTTTTGCTGGTTTCCACCCGACAGCTTCCCGACCGGGGTGGTGATGCCCTGTGCCCGGATGTCGAATTCCTTCAGCTTCTTCTGTGCGAATTCGGCGAGGTAACGCAGCTGGAGGCCCGCGGATCTCACGAACGGGTGGCCGTCGGAGCGGTCGAGCATGAGGTTCTCGGCGATCGTGAACGCGCCGACCAGGCCGTCCTCGTTGCGGTCCTCCGGAACGAATCCGACCCCGGAGTCGAGCACATTCTTGACGCTCAGCTTGCGCAGCGACCGGCCACCGAGGGTGATCTCCCCGGTCACCCGCGGCTGCAGGCCCATGATTGCTTCGGTGAGCTCGGTCTGCCCGTTGCCCTGCACCCCGGCGATGGCGAGGACCTCGCCCTCCCTCACGTCGAAGCTCACCCGGTTCACGACCAGCTGGCCGTGCTGGTCGATGACCGACAGGTCGGAAACCATGAGTGCGGGCTCTCCCGGCTTGGCCGGGCCCTTGTCGATCATCAGGTCGACGGCGCGTCCCACCATCAGCGACGCGAGTTCCTCGTTGGTGGCGGTCGGTGAAGCCTCGCCGACCACTTTGCCCAAACGGATGACGGTGATGCGGTCGGCGACTTCGCGCACCTCGCGCAGTTTGTGCGTGATGAACACGATCGCGGTGCCGGACGCCTTGAGCTGCTTCATGATCGCCATCAGCTCGTCGGTCTCCTGCGGGGTGAGCACGGCGGTCGGTTCGTCGAAGACGAGCACTTTCGCGTCCCGGGAGAGTGCCTTGATGATTTCGACTCGCTGCTGCACACCGACGGGCAGGTCCTCGACCAGCGCGTCCGGGTCGAGGTTGAAGCCGAACCGGTCGGAGAGCTCGCGCACGGTCTTGCGGGTGGCCTCGACGTCGAGTCGCCCGCCGAACGTGGTCTCCTCATGCCCGAGCATGACGTTCTCGGCGACGGTGAAGACGGGGATCAGCATGAAGTGCTGGTGCACCATGCCGATCCCGGCGGCCATCGCATCGCCGGGGCCCTGGAAGTGCTGCACCTCGTCATCGAGGAGGATCTCACCTTCTTCGGCCTGGTACAGGCCGTAGAGCACGTTCATCAGCGTGGACTTGCCGGCGCCGTTCTCACCGAGGAGGCAGTGGATCTCGCCGGGTTCGACGGTGAGGCTGATGTGATCGTTGGCGACGAGCGAACCGAATCGCTTGGTGATGCCGCGAAGTTCGAGCTTCATGGTTAGTCAATCTACCTTCCGGCGTCCGCTCCGTTGCGTCCATCCAGGGTCTGGTTCTGGGGTCTGGTCTAATCGGGTGCTGCTCGGGTTAATCAGTGCCGGGGAGGCCAGCTGGGCAGCTGGCCTCCCCGACGCCTGTGTTGGTGCTACTTCGGTGACGAGGGCGACTCGACCTTGATCGAGCCGTCGATGATACCGGCCTTGATGGTGTCCAGTTCACCCTTCAGCGCCGGGTCGACCTTGGACTCGTAGTCGTGGAACGGGGCCAGTCCGACGCCGTCGTTCTTCAGGTTGCCCACGTACGGGGACTTGTCGAACTTGCCTGCTCCGGCAGTGGAGACGACATCTTCGACGCCCGGCTTGATGCCCTTCATCACCGAGGTGAGGAACAGGTCTGCGTTGGCCGTGTCGGTCTGGGTGACGTCGGCGTCGACGCCGATCAGGACGATCCCCTTGTTCGCGTCGCGCACAGCCTCGGCCGCACTCTTGTAGATCGGGCCACCGACCGGCATGATCACGTCGGCGTTCTGGTCGATCAGGCCCTGTGCCGCCTGCTTCGCGTCGGTGCCGGCGTCGAAGCCGCCGGTGAAGGTGCCGTTCTGGCTTGCGACGTCCCAGCCCTTGACCTGGACGTTCTTGCCCTTCTGCTTGTTGAAGTAGTTCACGCCGTCAACGAAGCCGTCCATGAAGATCGTGACCGGCGGGATGGGCAGGCCGCCGAAGGTTCCGACGACGCCGGTCTTCGAGTAGCTGGCGGCAGCGTAGCCGCCCATGAATGCGGACTGGGCGGTGTCGAAGACCAGGGACTTGACGTTCGAGGCGTCGATCGAGCTGTCATCTATGATCGCGAAGTCGACGTCGGAGTTCGCGGCGGCGGCATCCTTGGTGGCAGCGGCGAGGTTGAAGCCGACCGTCACGATCAGCTTGCAGCCCTGGTCGATCAGGTTGGTGATATTCGGCGCGTAGTCGGTGTCGGAGCTGGACTGGACGCTGATCGGCTTGACGCCGAGCTTGTCCGCCGCTGCCTTCAGGCCCTCGAGGCCGAGCTGGTTGAACGACTTGTCGTCGAACCCGCCGGCGTCTGAGACCATGCAGGGAACGAAGTCGCTGGCGGCCTTGCCGGTGTCGCTGGACCCGCCGGTGGACGGGGCTGGGGCACAGGCTGCCAGGAGGGCGAGGACGCCCACCATGGTGAGACCGCTGAGCGCGGCCTTACGGGTTGTGATGCTCAAGAATGACCTCCAAGGTGCGGCCCTGCCCTGGGCAGGGGCTGTGTGGCTACAGGCTACCGAACAATGTCCTGCTCAGATGAGCAAAATCGGATCGTCGTTGAACAGTTACCAACCCGAAATCATCGGGCGCCCAACCGGCCGCGTTCACCTCGGGGAACTGGGGCTGTCGGCGGTGACGATGCCGGCGATGATCGCGGCCCGGATCTGGTCCACTTCCTTGGCCAGGGCATCCGTCACCAGCGCGGCGCGGTCATGGAACGGCGCGATCTCGACGCCACCGTTCTTGAGCGTGCCGACGAAAGGCGTGTTGTCGAACTTGCCGTTCATGTCGTCCCCGACGATGGCGACCACGGCGTCCTGCGTGTTCTTCAGCACGCTGGTGAGAACGATCGGCCGGTACTCGGCCGGCAGCGTCTCGTAGCCGTCACTGTCGACCCAGATCAGCGAAGCCGTCCCGGACTCGAGCACCGCGGCCGCGGCACCCTCGCCGACCTGCCCGGCGACCGGGAGGATGACGTCTGCGCCCTGGTCGATCAGGCCCTGGGCGAATGACTTGCCCTTGTTCACGTCTTCGAAGTCGCCGGTGAACGAGCCGTCCTGCGTCGCCTTGTCCCAGCCGAGGAGCAAGACCTGGGTGCCGTGCACTTCGTTGTACTTGGCGACGCCGTCGGAGAAGCCGTCCATGAACAGGGTGACGGGCGGCTGGTTGCCGCCGCCGAAGGTGCCGACCTTGCCGGTCTTGCTCACGCCCGCCGCGAGGTAACCGGCCAGGTAGGCGGCCTGCGCGGTGTCGAACACGATCGGCTTGATGTTGGGGCCATCCACCTGCTCGTCGACGATGGAGAAGTGGATGTCGGGGTTCTTCGCGGCCTCAGCGGTCGTGGCGTCGGCCAGCTCGAAACCGACCGTCAGCACGAACTGGCATCCGCTGCCCACCGCTTCGGACACGTTCGGGGCGAGGTCGGTCTCCGTGGTGGAGACGAGCGCGCTCACGTCGATGCCGAACTTCTGCTTGGCCTGTTGCAGGCCCTCCCAGCTCGACTGGTTGAAGGAGCGGTCCTGCAGACCGCCTGAGTTCGTCACCATCCGGGCGCAATAGGAGCTGTCGGGGCTGTTGGTTGCCGTGCTCTTCTCTGGCGCGGGCGCGCAGGCGGCGAGGACGGCAACGGATGCCAGGACGACGACAACGGGGAGGATGAAACGACGGCGTGACATGGGGTGCCCCTTGAGCTGTGGAGTGCTGTGTGTGTTGAGTCTAGGAGATTGCGGATCCGAGGGTCAGAGCACGTCGCTGGAGCCGGAGAGCTTCAGCGCGTCCACGACGGACTTCACCTTCTGGGCGTTCGCGCTGGTGGTGACCAGGAGCGCATCGGGGGTGTCGACCACGACGATGTCCTGCACGCCGACCAGCGCGATCATCCGCCCGGTGTGGCTGACGACGATGCCGCTGGACGAGTCCGCCAGCACCCTGGCGCCCTCGCCGAGGATGGCCAGGTCCCGCTTGCGCCCCCCGGAATGCAGCTTGGCGATGGAGGCGAAGTCCCCCACGTCGTCCCAGTCGAACTGCCCGGGAATCACGGCCAGCTTGCCCTTCGCGGCGACCGGTTCGGCGACGGAATAGTCGATGGCGATCTTCTTCAGCCTCGGCCAGACCTGGTCGACCACGGCCCCGCGCGCCGGGGTGTCCCAGGCGTCCGCGAGTTCCAGCAGCCCGGCGTGCAGCTCGGGCTCCGACGCGGCGATCTCCTCGAGCAGCCGGTCGGCGCGGGCGATGAACATGCCGGCGTTCCAGAGGTAGTGGCCGTTGGCGAGGTAGCGCTTGGCTGTGGCGAGGTTCGGCTTCTCCACGAATGAACCGACCGAGAGCGCGTTCGGCGCCCCATCGATCTGGAGCGGCCTGGAGCACTTGATGTAACCGAAGGCGATGGCGGGCTCAGCCGGCTGGATGCCGATCGTGACGATGTAGCCGGCATCCGCTGCCACGACCGCCTCACGCACCGCCTGGTGGAACAGCGGCGCGCTCTTGATCACGTGGTCGGCGGCGAAGGACCCGATGATGACGCCGGGCTCTCGCTTCTGCAGGATCGCCGCGGCCAGCCCGATCGCGGCGGTGGACTCCTTGGGCTCGCTCTCGAGCACCACGTTGGGGTCGGCCAGTTCGGGCAGTTGCGCCTCCACTGCCGCGCGGTGGGCGCGGCCGGTGACCACCATGATCCGCTGGTCGCCGGACAGGGGCGCCAGCCGGTCCCAGGTGTCACGGAGCAGTGTCTGCCCGGACCCGGTGAGGTCGTGCAGGAACTTCGGCGCGTCGGCGCGGGAGAGCGGCCAGAGCCGCGAACCGATGCCGCCGGCCGGAATCACACTGTAGAAGCGGTCGAGTGCTGAAGAGTCAGGCATCCAGCCAGACTACCCGGGCATATCCGAGTGGCCTTCTCCGGCCGATACCGCGCAGAGTCAAGGAGGATCGAGGCCGGTGTGCCGCATGCGGGCGAGCTGCCCCTGATTCTCCTGAATACGTGCGGCCAGTCACCGAAGCGGGCGTTCACCGGCGCGTAACCGGCGGGCCATTCCGCCCGAATAGGGTGCGGGCATGCGGGTCGCGGTCATCAGCGAGAGCTTCCTCCCCACGGTGAGCGGGGTCACCACGAGCGTCTGCAAGGTGCTCGAACACCTGGCCGCGCACGGGCACGACGCGCTGGTCATCGCGCCGGCGGGAGCCCCGGCCGAGTACGCCGGGTTCCCGGTGCACACCGTCCCCGCCGTCGCCTACCGGCAGTTCCCGGTCGGGGTGCCGAGCCCTCAGGTGCAGCGCTTGCTCGCCGGGTTCCGCCCCGATGTGCTCCACGCCGCCTCGCCGTTCCTGCTCGGAGCGCAGGGCATCGCCGCGGCAAACCGGCTCGGCATTCCCTCGGTCGCCGTGTTCCAGACCGATGTCGCCGGGTACGCCCGCCGCAACCACCTCGGCCGTGCCTCCCGGCTCGCCTGGCGCCTGGTGAAGTGGGTGCACGACGGCGCCGACCTCACCCTGGTGCCCTCGACCGCCTCCATGCGCGACGTGCAGCGCGCGGGTTTGGCCCGCCTCGATTTCTGGGCCCGCGGCGTCGACCTCGACGGTTTCCACCCGAACCGGCGCGACGACCCCGCCGCAGCCCTGCTGCGCGGCCGGCTCTCCCCCGCGGGCGAAACGGTGATCGGCTACGTCGGCCGGATCGCGCCCGAGAAACAGGTGGAGCGGATGCGCGCCCTCCGCGGGATGCGCGGCTTCAGCCTGGCCATCGTCGGCGACGGACCGTCGCTGCCCGCGGTGCAGCGGGAGCTGTCCGGTATGCCCGTGACCTGGCTGGGCCGCCTGTCCGGGTCGGCGTTGCGGGACGCGTACGCCGGCTTCGACATGTTCCTGCACACCGGGACCGAGGAGACGTTCGGCCAGACCATCCAGGAGGCGCACGCCGCCGGGCTGCCGGTCGTGGCCCCGCGCGCGGGCGGACCGGTCGACCTCGTCGACCACGGACGCGACGGATTCCTGTTCCGGCCGGACGACGACGCCGACCTCCGCCACTTTTCGTCGCAGCTCGTCGACGACGGCGCGCTCCGGCGCCGGATGGGAGAGGCGGGCCGACGGGCGGTGCTCGGCCGGTCGTGGGAGCGGGTCTGCACCGACCTGCTCGGCCACTACGACCGGGTCATCGACCACCGCCTGGCTTTGCGGGCGGTGGCCAGCGTGCCGCTCCGGCTGCAACGTTAGGCTGCCCTAAGAAAAAATCCTGTGAGGCGGCACATAAGATGGATGTGCGTTCATTCACGCGTTCACGGCCCCCACGTGCGAGGCCACGATGAAGCCTGGGAGGGTTGTTCATGCCAGATCAAACGGCGGGAACCCTGACATATCAGCAACGGACGACCTCGCGTCGCCCCGCAGGAACCCTGTACCGGGGCCGGGAAGGCATGTGGTCGTGGGTGCTGCACCGCATCACCGGCGTCGCGATCTTCTTCTTCCTGCTGGTGCACATCCTCGACACGGCACTGGTGCGCATCAGCCCCGAGGCGTACAACACGGTGATCAGCACCTACCAGACGCCGATCATGGGCCTCGGTGAGACGGCCCTCGTCGCCGCGATCGTCTTCCACGCGTTCAACGGGATCCGGATCATCCTGATCGACTTCTGGAACGCCAAGTACTCGAAGATCATGTTCTACGTGGTCATCGGCCTCTGGGTGGTCACGATGCTCGGCTTTGCCCCCCGCCACCTGATGAACGTCTTCAGCCACTAGGAGGGGGAACAGACATGTCAACCGCTATTGAAGCCCCCCGCAGCCCCTACACCCGTACGCCCCGCAAGCGCGGCGTGAACTGGGAGAAGTGGGGCTGGATCTACATGCGCGTCTCCGGCGTCGTCCTGGTGGTGCTGATCTTCGGCCACCTGTTCGTGAACCTCATGGTCGGCGAAGGCGTCGACGCACTGAACTTCGCGTTCGTCGCCGGCAAACTGGCCACCCCGTTCTGGCAGATCTGGGACGTCCTGATGCTCTGGCTCGCCCTGATCCACGGCGGCAACGGCATGCGCACGCTGGTCAACGACTACGCCTCCGCCCCGCTGGTTCGCGGCATCCTCAAGTCGGCCATCCTCGCCGCCGTTGTCGTGCTCATCGTGCTCGGCACGCTCGTGGTCTTCACGTTCGACCCGTGCCCGGCCGGTTCGCCCGCCGATCTTCTTCCCTCGTTCTGCTCGGCCAGCTAGGAGCTGCAAAAACAAACCATGTCAACGGATGCCACTGTGACCGCGCCCTCGGAGTCCACCGTCATCGACGGTGTGCACTACCACCAGTACGACATTGTGATTGTGGGAGCGGGTGGTGCCGGCATGCGTGCCGCCATCGAAGCCGGGCCCGGCGCCCGGACCGCCGTGATCTCCAAGCTCTACCCGACCCGCTCGCACACCGGAGCGGCGCAGGGCGGCATGGCTGCCGCCCTCGCCAACGTCGAGGAAGACAACTGGGAGTGGCACACCTTTGACACGGTCAAGGGCGGCGACTACCTCGTCGACCAGGATGCCGCGGAGATCCTGGCCAAGGAGGCCATCGACGCGGTCATCGACCTCGAGAACATGGGCCTGCCGTTCAACCGCACCCCGGAGGGCAAGATCGACCAGCGCCGCTTCGGCGGCCACACCCGCGACCACGGCAAGAGCCCGGTGCGCCGCGCCTGCTACGCCGCCGACCGCACCGGCCACATGATCCTCCAGACGCTGTACCAGAACTGCGTCAAGCGTGGCATCAACTTCTTCAACGAGTTCTACGTGCTCGACCTGATCATGACCGAGGTCGACGGAGTGAAGAAGCCGTCCGGCGTCGTCGCATACGACCTCTCGTCCGGCGAGCTGCACGTGTTCCAGGCCAAGGCGTTCATCTTCGCCACCGGTGGCTTCGGGAAGATCTTCAAGACCACCTCCAACGCCCACACCCTCACCGGTGACGGCGTCGGCATCATCTGGCGCAAGGGCCTCCCGCTGGAGGACATGGAGTTCTTCCAGTTCCACCCGACCGGCCTGGCCGGGCTCGGCATCCTCCTCACCGAGGGAGCCCGCGGCGAGGGTGCGATCCTCCGGAACGCCAGCGGTGAACGGTTCATGGAGCGCTACGCCCCGACCATCAAGGACCTCGCCCCGCGCGACATCGTCGCCCGCTGCATGGTGAAAGAGGTCGCAGAGGGTCGCGGCGCCGGCCCGAACAAGGACTACGTGTACCTCGACTGCACCCACCTCGGCGCCGAGGTCCTCGAGACCAAGCTTCCCGACATCACCGAGTTCGCCCGCACCTACCTCGGCGTCGACCCGGTCACGGAGCCGGTGCCGGTGATGCCGACCGCGCACTACGCAATGGGCGGAATCCCGACCAACGTCAACGCCGAGGTGCTCAGCGACAACACCACCGTCGTCCCCGGCCTCTACGCCGCCGGCGAGTGCGCCTGCGTCTCGGTGCACGGCTCCAACCGCCTCGGCACCAACTCGCTGCTCGACATCAACGTATTCGGCAAGCGCGCCGGCAACAACGCCGTCGCCTACGTCAAGACGGTCGACTTCACGCCGCTGCCTGAGGGTGCCGCTGACTTCGTTCGGAACCTGCTTGAGGGCATCCGCTCGTCCACCGGCACCGAGCGCATCTCCGTGCTGCGCAAGGAGCTGCAGGAGATGATGGACACCAAGGCGCAGGTGTTCCGCACCGACGAGTCGCTGGCCGAGGTCACCCAGACCATCCACCAGCTGCGCGAGCGCTACAAGAACATCGGCGTGCAGGACAAGGGCCGCCGGTTCAACACCGACCTGCTCGAAGCGGTGGAGCTCGGCTTCCTGCTCGACCTCGCCGAAGTCGTCGTGTTCTCGGCCCGCAACCGCAAGGAAAGCCGTGGCGGCCACATGCGCGACGACTACCCCGACCGCGACGACGCCAACTACATGAAGCACACCATGGCGTACCTGACCGGGGACCCGCACTCAGCGGATGCCGGAGACCACATTTCGCTGGACTGGAAGCCCGTCGTCATCACGCGCTACCAGCCCATGGAGAGGAAGTACTGACGTGAGCACTGCCACCATCGACAAGCCGGCCGTCCCCGAGACGATCGAGTCGTTCACCGTCACCCTCATCATCCGCCGCTTCGACCCCGAAGTGGACGACGAGCCGCGCTGGCAGGACTTCGACGTCGAGATGTTCCCGACCGACCGCATCCTGGACGCGCTGCACAAGATCAAGTGGGAGCAGGACGGTTCGCTCAGCTTCCGCCGCTCCTGCGCGCACGGCGTCTGCGGTTCGGACGCGATGCGCATCAACGGTCGCAACCGACTGGCCTGCAAGACACTGATCAAGGACCTCGACATCACCAAGCCCGTCTACGTGGAGGCCATCAAGGGCCTGCCGCTGGAGAAGGACCTGATCGTCGACATGGAGCCGTTCTTCGACTCGTTCCGCGAAGTGCAGCCGTTCCTGGTCTCCAAGCAGGCCCCCAAGGACGGCAAGGAGCGCATCCAGACCGTCGCCGAGCGCGCCCGCTTCGACGACACCACCAAGTGCATCCTCTGCGCCGCCTGCACCTCGAGCTGCCCGATCTTCTGGACCGACGGCCAGTACTTCGGCCCGGCCGCGATCGTCAACGCGCACCGCTTCATCTTCGACTCGCGCGACGACAACGCCGCCGTGCGACTCGACATCCTCAACGACCAGGAAGGCGTGTGGCGCTGCCGCACCACCTTCAACTGCACCGAGGCGTGCCCACGTGGCATCCAGGTGACGCAGGCGATCGCCGAGGTCAAGCAGGCGATCATGCGGGGCAAGGCGTAGGTCTCGGTTCCGCATCGTCGTCGGCCCCACCCGGCCGGCGGCGACAGCGGATGTGCCGGTGCCGGTGCCGGTGCCGGTGCCGGTGGCCGCATCGTCGCCGGCTGCGGCGCGTCGGTTGCTCGTCGACTACTGCTCGACTACTGCTCGTCTATTGCTCGTCGAAGTCGTCGCTGCGGCTCCGCAGCGCAAACAGCGCCAGCAGGGCTGAGAGCACGACCAGCGCCCCGGCCAGCGGCAGCAGCCGGACCGCGGCGAATCCGGCGGGGGCCGGCTGCGACTCCGGGGCCGGCACGAAGTGTTCGGTGGCCAGGACGCCGCGGGCGTGGGCGCGCCACGCGACATCCTGGCCAGCGCCGGTGGCGGCCAGAGCAAGCTCGATGACGCCACCTCCCCCAGGTCCGACCGCGCCAGTGTCGGGTTTAGCGACGGTCAGGGTGATCGACGGGTTCATGCCGATCGGGGTGGAGGTAGCCGACGGCGCCGCCTCGGGTTGCGGCGCCGTCGGCGGTTCGGGGATTGAAAGCCGGCCCGGGAACGAGTGTTCGCTGGCCTTCGTCAGCGCCTCGTCGGCATCCGCTGTGGCAGCGTGAGCGGTGCCTGTCGAAATCGCGGCGAGCAGCAGCACTGCGACCGCCGCGATGGCGCAGTAGGCAGGAACAGTGCGCGGGGAATGGGTGGTTTCCGCGTTCTGCAACGTGCGCTGGGGTGTCGACATGACAAACCATCCATGTTCGGGTATGGATAGCCGGCTCGGGTTGGGTCAGCACTGGAATACTGGCAGAGCGCGAACCGGGGGCACAAGACTTGAGCACCCCTCAAGTAGTGTTTGCGCCCCGAATTGGGGGCGTTGTCGCGCGGCTAGGCTGGCCCGATGACGATCATCGCCATCATCGACCGGGTCAAGGCCCTGAAGGTGGTGCGGGTTGTCGTGCACTACTCGGAGAGCAGTGGCGCGATCCTCGCCGGCGGCATGTCATACCAGGCCATTTTCGCTGTCTTCGCTGCGCTCTGGGTGGGCTTCTCCATCATCGGGCTGTGGCTTTCATCGAACAGCGAGCTGACCGATTCGCTCTACGCCCTGATCAACCAGTCCATCCCCGGATTGATCGGCGCCAACGGGATCATCGACCCCAGCCAGCTCGCCGCCGCGAGCGTTCTCAGCTGGACCGGGGCGGTGGCCCTCGTCGGCCTCCTGCTGACGGCCCTGGGCTGGTTGTCCACTACGGCGCAGGCGGTGCGCACCATTTTCGGCATGCCGCGGAACACCACGTTCTTCCTGCTGGTGAAGCTTCGCGAGCTGGGCCTCGGAATCCTCTTCGGGCTCACCCTCATCGTGTCGGCCCTGATCTCGCTCGGCAGCACGTCCACGCTCAGCTGGCTGTTCAGCCTCGCCGGCCTTCCGGAGGACTCGTTCTGGTTCACCGCCACAGCACGCGGCTCCGGCCTGCTGCTGGTGCTGCTGATCGACACCGTCACCCTGGCTGCCCTGTTCCGGGTGCTGTCGCAGGTGCGCATCCCGCTCCCCCGGCTGGCTGCCGGGTCGCTGCTCGGGGCGATCGCACTGGGAGTGCTCAAGGTCCTGGGGTCCACCCTTCTCGGCGGCGCAGGGCGCAACCCGCTGTTGGCCACCTTCGCCGTGATCCTCGGGCTCCTGATCTGGTTCAACCTGACCAGCACCGTGACACTGCTCGCCGCGTCCTGGATCGCGGTCGGCATGACGGATGCCGGGTTGTCGCCCGAGCGGACGCGAGCGGTGATGCCCGATCCGGGGGCTGCGGCTGGGGCGAGTGCTGGGCCGGGGGCAGGTGTTGCGGGGGCTGGCGCGGCCGGGGAAGGCGCCGCCCGGACTGGCGCGACCGGGGGGCGGGGAGCCTGACGGCCGAACCGGTGCTGTCGGCGGCCCAAACTAGAATTGAGCCATGTCGACGTCCAAGCCGCTGCGCATTGCCACCATCAACACCAACGGCGTCCGCGCCGCGTACCGCAAGGGCATGGGCGACTGGCTGGAGAACCGCGACGTCGACATCCTCGCCCTCCAGGAGGTACGCGCGTCCACCGAAGACCTGGAGGCGCTGCTGGGCCCCGAGTGGTCGATCATCCACGATGCCGCCACGGCCAAGGGCCGCGCCGGCGTGGCCCTGGCCAGCCGGTCGTCGGCGTCGATCCACCGGGTGGAACTGGGCGCGGAGGACTTCGACAGCGCCGGCCGCTGGCTTGAGGCCGACTACGAGGTCAACGGCACCATCGTCACGGTCGTGAGCACCTATGTGCACTCCGGCGAGGCCGGCCACCCGAAGCAGGACGAGAAGATCACTTTCCTCGACGCGATGCTCGCCCGGCTGCCGGAAATCGAGGCGCACAGCGAGCACGCCGTGATACTCGGCGACCTCAACGTGGGCCACCGCACGCTGGACATCAAGAACTGGCGCGGGAACGTGAAGCGCGCCGGATTCCTGCCCGAGGAGCGCGCATACTTCGACCGCATCGTCGGCGCGGAAGACCACGAGCAGTACAACGCCGGGGCCGGCCTCGGCTGGGTCGACGTCGGGCGTAAGTGGGCCGGCGAAGTCGACGGACCGTACACCTGGTGGTCCTGGCGCGGACAGGCCTTCGACAACGACTCCGGTTGGCGGATCGACTACCAGCTCGCAACCAGTCGGCTGGCCGCATCCGTTGTCAACTACGCCGTCGACCGGGCCGCGGCCTACGACGAACGATGGTCGGACCACACGCCTGTCGTCGTCGACTACGCCATCTGACCACCCCTTCGCTTCACGAGAGTTTCTTCACTATGACCACAAAGACCCGCCTGTACTCCGGCATGCAACCGTCGGCCGAGTCGCTGCAGATCGGCAACTACATCGGTGCCCTCCTCAATTGGAAGGCCCTGCAGGAGACGCACGACGCGTTCTTCTCGATCGTCGACCTGCACGCCCTGACCGTGCCGCAGGACCCTGCCCTGCTGGCCGCCAACACCCGCCGCACCGCCGCGCAATACATCGCCGCGGGCATCGACCCGGCGTCGTCGACGCTGTACGTGCAGTCGCACGTGCCAGCCCACGCCGAGCTGGCGTGGCTACTGAACACCATCACCGGGTTCGGCGAGGCCAGCCGGATGACCCAGTTCAAGGACAAGTCCGCCCGGCACGGCGCCGAGGCGACCACCGTCGGGTTGTTCGCCTACCCGGTGCTGATGGCCGCGGACATCCTCCTCTACGACACGGAGATCGTGCCGGTCGGCGAGGACCAGCGCCAGCACGTCGAACTCACCCGCGACCTCGCCACCCGGTTCAACGCCCGCTTCGGCGAGACGTTCGTGGTGCCGGAGGCCTCGATCGTGCGCGAGACGGCGAAGATCTACGACCTGCAGAACCCGACCGCGAAGATGTCGAAGTCCGCCGAGTCGCATGCCGGGGTGCTGTGGATGCTCGACGAGCCGTCCGTCACCGCCAAGAAGATCATGCGGGCAGTGACGGATGCAGAGGGCGGCGTGGTGTTCGACCGTGAGAACAAGCCCGGGGTGGCGAACCTGCTCACCATCTATTCCAGCATCACCGGGCGCACCATCGCCTCACTCGAGGACGAATACGCCGGCCGCGGCTACGGTGACTTCAAGAAGGGCCTCGCCGAGGTGGTGACCGGAACGTTCGGGCCGGTCCGGCAGCGAGTCATCGAGATGCTCGACGACCCCGCCGAGCTCGATCGGACCCTCGCCGCGAACGCGGACCGTGCGGCGGCGGTCGCCGGCGAGACCCTGGCGCGGGCCTACGACCGCGTCGGGCTGCTGCGGGGCCGTACCCGATGAGGCCGGTCGAGCTGGAGTCACCGCTGCTGCGCCTGGACCAGCCGGTACTCACCGACGCCGAGTCGATGTATGAGTTCTGCCAGGATCCGCTGTTCGAACGTTTCCTCACCGTCCCGTGGCCCTACAACCTCTCCGACGCTGAAACATTCATCGAACGGTACATACCGGGAGCGTGGAAGGCCGACCGGGAGTACACCTGGGCGTTGCGCGCCCCCGGCCGCCCCGAACTGCTCGGCGTCATCGGCCTGCGTCTGCCCAGCGGGTCGATCGGGTTCTGGCTCGGTTCCCCCCACCGCGGCAACGGCTACATTGCCGAGGCATTGCGGATGGTCGCCGATTGGGCCTTCGCGGAGGGGATCGTCGACGCGATCCACTGGGAATGCCTGATCGGGAACAGAGCGTCGGCACGTGTTGCCCGGAAGACCGGGTTCACCTTCACCGGGCAGGGACCGTCACTGGCCCCCTACCGCGACGGGTCGCATCCGCTGTCATGGCAGGGCTGGTTGAAGGCCTCGGACGAACGCGCCACGAAGGACGGGTGGCCCGCGGAGGTCACGGGCTGATGGGCGGCCGAGAAGCGGCGCCGGAAGTCGTGCTGTTCGACCTCGACGACACCCTCTTCGCACACCGGGAAGTCGTTGACGCGGCCATCGTGCGGCACCTCCACGCGGTGGGCGGCCCGTTCACGGCGGTCGACCCGTCGGCGGCCGTCACCCTCTGGTATGCCCTCGAGGAGGAGCACTACCACTCCTACCTGGCGGGCGCGCTGGACTTCCAGGGGCAGCGGAGGGCCCGGGCCCGCGATTTCGCGGCCGCCCACGGCGTGGAGCTCACCGAAGCCGAGGCCGGGGCATGGTTCGACGCCTACTTCGCCCACTACGAGAGTGGCTGGAGGCTGCACGACGACACGCTGCCCTGCCTGGATGCGCTCGAGGCGGCGTTGCCCGGGGTGCGATTCGGGCTGATCACCAATGCCGGGCTCGCGTACCAGCTGCGGAAGCTTGAGTTCACCGGCCTGGCCGAGCGGATCGAGCATGTGGTCGCGTCGGGCGCGCTTGGGTTCACCAAGCCGGATGCGCGGATCTTCACCCACGCCTGCGATGTCTTCGGTGTGGCTCCTGCGGCGGCGGCCTACGTCGGCGACCGGCTGCGGACCGACGCGATCGGGGCCGCGGGGGCCGGCCTGACCGGCGTCTGGCTCGACCGACGCGGCGCATCCGTCGCTGAGGCTGATGCCCTCGACGCGGCGCGACTCGGCGTGGTCCGCATCAGCGGCCTGGCCGAGTTGCCGGCCGCCCTCACCGCCGCCTGACGCGCCTCTGGGTGCCCGCGGGGGCCCGCCGGTGCCCACGGGGGCCGGCTTGGGTGCCCGCGGGGGCCTGCTGGGTGCCCGCGATGGTCTGCTGGTGCCTCCGCTCTCACCCCCCACGCATAACTCCTGCAATTCGTCGCCCGACCGACATGAGCGCTGCTCTATCTCGCGGAAGTTCCCCCCTGGCGGCGCGGACTGCAGGAGTTATGCGCGAGTGCTTCCGTTGCGACAGATTTGAACCAGCTCCCTGACCGCCCGGACCACGCCCTCGGGGTGGAACATGATGTCCTGGTAGAGGACGCGCAACGAGACGTAGTGCAGTTCAGCAAGACGGCGGTCGCGGGTTCGATCGCGGACGTGTTCGTCCCACGACTTGTGGTGTGCCTGGCTGTCGGCCTCCAACACGACGCATTCCTCGACCACCATGTCGACTCGTCCGACACCTGGGATCCATACCTGAATGTGACACCTCATGCCCGCGTCCACGATGAGCCGGCGCAACACCGTCTCCTGCCCCGCATCGGCTCGCGCATCGATCTGAAGCTGCAATCCACTGTGCTTCGCCGGAACCGCAGCGAAAATCTCGGGAAGGTCGCTTGTCTGAATCTTCCCGTCGTGGAGTGCGGTGTCCAAAGCGGCAAGAGCGAAGTTCGCCGTTTGGCACCGAATGATGTGCGCCAAGGCGTCTCTGGCCCCCACGCAGTATTCCGTGCCGTCCGCAGTGTCGATCAGCGGCCACCAGTGCACCGTGACGCCGTCGCGCTGGCCGGCGGAGAGAGGAAGTCGTCGCTGCCCGGGGTTTCGCAATCGCGATGCGGACCGCTCCACATGGAGGTGGGTGAATCGCGAGTCGAACACAAATATCCCGAGTTCCCGTGCTGCGGAGATGCACGTCAGCCGGCCACCGACCCGTACTGCTTCAACGGTGTGCCGATCAGTGCCCGGCAGCGCATAGTGATCGCGACGAACGCGGATCAGCTCCGCGGATCGGACCGCTTCGGTAATGGCGTGCCCGGTCAGCCCCGACCCAATCAGGTCGCCGCGCGAAAAGATGCGGCGAGTTCCAAATTCAGCGTCCGAATATTCCATACTGACGAGGGTGGACGCCCGAAAGTCTCGTCGGGGACGCAACCGACGGATCTGTGGAGAGGCCGCTGCGACATTCTCCTGTGCATAACTCCTGCAATCAGCCTCAACGGGGCGGGCGCTGCGGTGCGGCCCGGGAAGCGACGGGAGCCGCATCATCGGAAGGCAGGAGTTATGCCGGGCAGCTTGCGACGCCCGGGGCCTTCCAGCACCGGCCGCACCGTGGAACTGTATTCGCCCGCTGCGTTCCCGCTCTCGCTCCGTTCGGCTCCGTTCCGCTCCTGCGCTCCCGCTCCGTTCGGCTCCGTTCCGCTCCTACGTTCCCGCTGCGTTCCCGCTCCCGTTCCCGTTCCCGTTCCCGTTCCCGTTCCCGTTCCCGCTGCGTTCCCGCTCCGCTCCCGTTCCCGTTCCCGCTCCATACCCGCTACCCTCCCGCTCCGTTCCGCTCCGGTTCCCGCTCCCGCTCCGGTTCCCGCTCCCGCTCCCGCTCCCGTTCCGCTCCGTTGCCGCTCCGTTCCGCTCCGGTTCCTGTTGCGGCTCGCGCCGCGCCCGGGATCGTAACTCCTGCAAAATGTTGTGACCCCAGTTTGCCGGACGCGGAAACATGCGGTTGCTGACTACAGCACGATCAAATAGCAGGAATAATGCAGCGGGCGGCGGCCGCACACGGCGCACATTGTGTTTAAAAGGCGGGAATGTGACGCGGGAATAACTCAAGTGGACGCGCGTTGAGCTATAACTGAGAGAAGAAACGTGCTCCGGGGTCGGTGTGAATCCGAACCGGCGGTGAAAGTCCGCGAGCCGTTCCGTTCGAAAGGGCGAAACGGTTGAGCTGGTGAAATTCCAGCACCGACGGTTAAAGTCCGGATGGGAGGCGCACGGGTCGGTTGGATTCTCGAATCCGATCGGCAGGTTTCGCGTTGCGCGACCGCACCCCGGAGTTCGTACCAGACGAATGAGGAGCGGATGCCTGATATGGCGAGCGCAGAGACGGCACCGATTGCCGCGCCCGACGCGGCAACCAAGCGCGCGACGTCGAGCGCCGCTGTACCTGCGGACGACCGCGTTGACGTTGGCGTCGACGTTGCCGGGGCCGGCAACGCGGACGTTGCCCCGGCCGGCAACGCGGACGTTGCTCCGGCCGGCAGCGCGAACACCACCCAACCCGGCAGTGCGGACGTTAACGGAGCAGGCCGTGCGGACCTTGCGGGTTCCGGTGGCACAAATGTTGCCGGAGCAGGCAGCGCAGACCTGGTGGATGCAGGCAGCACGAACGCAGCCGAAGCCGGCAGTGCGGAGGACGTTACGACGGACGTTGCGGCTGCTGGAAGCGCGGATGTCGCTGCTGGCGGCTGGTCGAGCGTTCCCGCAGGCGACCGCGCCGAGGGTCGCTTCGGCATCGAGTACGCATCCGTGATGCGCCGCGCCCTCGAGCTGGCCGCAAACGGACCAGCCGCCGGCGTCAACCCGCGGGTCGGCTGCGTCATCCTGGATGCGAACGGCCACACCATCGCCGAAGGCTGGCACCGGGGCGCCGGCACAGCCCACGCCGAGGTCGACGCGCTCGCCCAGCTTCCGGCCGGCGCCGGACGTGGCGCCACTGCCGTCGTCACCCTCGAGCCGTGCAACCACACCGGCCGAACCGGCCCCTGCGCCGTCGCCCTGATCGACGCCGGCGTGTCCCGGGTCGTCTACGCGGTGAGCGATCCCGGCGAACACTCGTCGGGCGGGGCCGAGCGGCTCCGCGCCGCCCACGTCGAAGTCGAGTCCGGTGTGCTTCTCGACGAGGCCGCCGTATTCCTCGGCGACTGGCTCACCGCCGCCCGCCTCGGCCGGCCATTCGTCACCCTGAAATGGGCGTCGAGCCTCGACGGTCGTGCCGCCGCCGCCGACGGCACCAGCCAGTGGATCACGGGACCCGCCGCCCGCGCTGACGTTCACCGCCGCCGCGCCGCCGTTGGAGCCATCGTGGTCGGCACCGGCACGGCCCTCGCCGACGATCCTGCGCTCACTGCTCGCGGCGCCGACGGCCGGCTCCTGCCCCAACAGCCGGTCCCCGTCGTCATCGGCACCCGCAGCATTCCGGGCAGCGCCGCGATTTACTCGCACCCGCATGCCCCGCTCTTCTTCGGGCACGACGATGACGCCGTCGGTATGAGCAGCAGTGACAGCAGCAGCAACGGCGGAAGCGAAACCGCGGCGGCCCCCGGCATCGACCTCAGCGGTGTGCTCGAAGACCTGCACAGCCGCGGCATTCACCGGGTCTTCATCGAGGGCGGTCCTACCTTGGCCAGCGCCTTCGTCAGCGCCGGACTGGTCGACGAATACCTCGTCTACCTCGCCCCCACGCTGCTCGGCGGCAGTCGACTCGCCCTCGGCGACATCGGCGTCGACACGATCGGCGAGCAACGCCGGCTCCGCATCGACAGCGTCGAACGGCTCGGAGACGACATCCTCCTCGTCGCCCACCCGGCGAACGCCGACAGCCCCACACCAGCCCCTGGCCACACGCCCTGACCCGCACCAACACACGCACCGACTCACGCACCGACAAGGAACCAACATGTTCACCGGAATCATCGAAGACATCGGCACGATTGAACGCATCGACAGATCAGCGGATGCGGCCCGCCTCACCATCCGCGGACCCCGCGTGCTCGAAGGGGTCCGCCACGGCGACTCCATCTCGGTCAGCGGCGTCTGCCTCACCGTCGTGGCGAGCACCGCCGACACCTTCACCGCCGATGTGATGGCCCAGACACTGACCATGTCGACCCTCGACGGTGCCGTCGACGGCGCATCCGTCAACCTGGAACGCGCCGCCCTCGTCGGCGACCGCCTCGGCGGCCACATCGTGCAGGGCCACATCGACGGGACTAGCACCGTGCTCGCCATCACGCCCGGCGACGGCTGGCAGGTGCTGCGCTTCAGCCTCTCCCCCGCCCTCGCGCCGCTCGTCACCAGCAAGGGGTCCATCGCGATCGACGGCGTCTCACTCACCGTGAGCAACATCAGCGACGCAACCGAGCCCCGGCAATGGTTCGAGGTCTCGCTGATCCCGGAGACCCTCACAGCCACCACCCTGGGGCGACGTGCCGTCGGCGACACGGTCAACATCGAGACCGACATCCTGGCGCGCCACGTCGAGCGGATGCTGGCTCTCGCCACCGCGGGCGGCCTCGCCGGCCAGGCCGCGGCATCCGTCGCCACACCCCACGCGACCACAGAATCCACCCTCACCGCAGCGAACATCGCCGCAGCAGACACAACCACCAGGAGCGCATCATGAGCCTCGCCGATATCCCCACCGCCCTTGAGGCCCTCCGCCTCGGCAAGCCGGTGATCGTCGCGGACGACGAGGGCCGCGAAAACGAAGGCGATGTGATCATCTCCGCCGAACTGGCCACCCAGGAATGGATCGCCTGGATGGTGCGCAACACCTCCGGATTCATCTGCGCGCCGATGAGCAACGACATCGCCGACAAGCTCGACCTGCCGGTGATGGTGCTCGCCAACGAAGATCCGCGCGGCACCAACTACACCGTCACCGTCGACGCCGCCGACCGGCTCAGCACCGGTATCAGCGCGGCCGACCGGGCCCACACGCTGCGCGTGCTCGCCGACCCGACCTCCGAGCCGTCGAGCCTCAATCGCCCCGGGCACATCCTGCCCCTGCGGGCGATGGACGGTGGCGTGCGCGAGCGGGACGGCCACACCGAAGCCGCCGTCGACCTGATGAAGCTGGCCGGCCTGGTGCCGGTCGGGGCGATCTCCGAGATCGTGGCCGAGGACGGCGAGATGATGCGGCTGCCCGCCCTGATCGAGCTCGGCGAGCGCGAGGGCATACCGGTGATCACGATCGCCGAGCTTATCGACTACCTGCAGGAATTCCACTGCGACACCGATCTGCCCACCATCAGCGCCATCCTCGAGTCGCCGCGGGTGGACTTCGAGGTGGAGACCACCGTCCCCACCACCCACGGCCCGTTCAAGGTGCGCGCGTACCGCGACCGGATGACCGGCGCCGACCACGTCGCCTTCGTGGCGGGCACCCCCGCCAACGGCACGCTGGTGCGGGTGCACTCCGAGTGCCTCACCGGTGAAGCGTTCGGATCGCTCAAGTGCGAGTGCGGGCCGCAGCTCGACGCTGCGCTGGACACCATCCAGACCGAGGGCGGCATCGTCATCTACCTACGCGGCCACGAGGGCCGGGGCATCGGCCTGATCAACAAACTCCGCGCCTACAAACTGCAGGAAGACGGGCTCGACACCCTCGACGCCAACCTCGCCCTGGGGCTTCCGGCGGACGCCCGCGACTACGGCGCCGCGACCGGCATCCTCGACGAGATGGGCATCGCCTCCATCCGGCTGCTCACCAACAACCCGGAGAAGGTGCGCCAGCTCGAGGCGCGCGGGGTCACCATCACCGAGCGGGTTCCGCTGGTCGTCGGGGTCGGCGACCACAACGAAGGCTACCTCGCCACCAAGCGTGACCGCATGGGCCACCAGATCGAATCGCACGACATCGTGAAAGGAACCGCACTATGAGCGGAGCAGGATCGCCCGAACTCGAGGTTGACGGCACCGGCCTCACCATCGTGATCGTCGCCGGGCAGTGGCACGAGGTGATCACCGACGGACTGATCGCCGGCGCCACCCGCGTCCTGGAGTCTTCGGGCGCCACCTTCTCCGTGGTGCGCGTTCCCGGCAGTTTCGAACTCCCGCTGGCGAGCAAGGTCGCGCTGGAGAGCGGAGCGGATGCCGTCGTCGCCCTCGGAGTCATCATCCGTGGCGGAACACCGCACTTTGAATACGTATCGGCAGCGGCAACGGATGGCCTCACCCGGGTTGCGCTGGACACCGGAAAGCCGGTCGGATTCGGCCTGCTGACCCTCGATGACGAGCAGCAGGGACTGGATCGTGCCGGTCTGCCCGGTTCCAAGGAGGACAAGGGCGAGGAAGCGGCATCCGCTGCACTGGTCACCGCCCGCCTGCTGGCCGGACTCCGCGGCTAGACCGAAGCATTGGTCGAGCTGGTCGAGGCTCAGCGGTCTCGACCAGTTCGATCAACGGTATGGACGGAGCGCTACGGCTTCCACACCATGAGCACGACCACGGCGACCAGCAACAGCGAGGCGACCCCGCTGCCGGCGGCGATCGCCGGATAACGCGGGGCGGCGCCGGTGGCGAGACCGCCGCTGCCGGCGAGCGCTTCGGCAGCCTTGCGCATGGTCGGAACGACCAGGAACAGGGTGAGGCCGAGTGCGATCACGTAGAGGATGATCGACCAGAGGATCCACGGCGTCGTGATGGACAGGTTGAGCTTCGGGTCCGCGGTCCCCATCACACCGAAGCCGAAGACGACGACCACCAGCGACAGCAGGCTGAAGATGTTGGTGGACTTCGCCAGCACCTCCACCTGGGAGCCGTTGCCGGCCCGGATCGCGCGCATCGCGGTCATCGGCAGGATCGCCATCGGGCCGACGATGAAGACGGCCGTCACAACGTGCAGGATGTTCAACACTGTTTCCATGCCCCCAGCCTAGCCAGCCGTTCGCGCTGTGCTTTCCGGCACGCGCTGTGCTTTCGTACACGCGCTGACCTTTCCGGCACGCGCTGACGTTTCGTACACGCGCTGACCTTTCCGGCACGCGCTGCGGGCGTGCCCGCCGCGCGTGGCCAAAACCGCAGCGCGACGGGACGGAGAGTGTCGCACGGGGTTTGGAGAGTGTCGCACGGGGTTTAATGAGCGGATGTTCACCCACATCGCGATCCACCACCCCCGTCCCGAGTACCGCGACGAGCTGATCGGCTCGATGAAACGGGTCGCGTCCGCCGCGGAAGGGTCAGCGGGCCTGGTACGCATCGGTCCTTGGCGCGAGGAAAGCGGCGATCGCCTGGTCGGCCTGTCGATCTGGGAGAGCAAGGCTGCGTTCGACGCGGCCGGCCCGGCCATTTTCGCTGCCGTCGCCGACGACCCCTTCGACCTGTGGGATTCGCGGCCGCCGGAGAGTTTCCACCTCGAGGAGCTGTAGCCCGCCGTCGCACATCAGTGCCAGCCCGTCGCGCTGAGGTTTTCGCCACGCG
This sequence comes from Glaciibacter sp. 2TAF33, assembly GCF_052114945.1. Lineage (NCBI taxonomy): Bacteria > Bacillati > Actinomycetota > Actinomycetes > Micrococcales > Microbacteriaceae > Glaciibacter > Glaciibacter sp. 2TAF33. Next base: position 94,313 of record NZ_JBFRFS010000010.1, on the reverse strand, counting down.
CGGAGGGCCTGCCATCCGCGTGTGGCCAGAACCACAGCGCGAGGGAGGGACGAGGGGCGAGGGGCGAGGGGCGAGGGGGCGAGGGGGCAGGGTCGGGCAGCAGGCCCGCAGGCCCGCAGGCCCGCAGGCCTCGGTGTGATGCGATTTCTCCGCGACTCCATGCGGGCGTATGGTAATTGACGGCCGCCACAAGCGGCCGCTCTCTTTGTCCGTGCCACTCGCTGCCGCCGACGCCTGACCGACGCCCGCGCTTTCGTGGCCTTTGTCCGCACTATTTTCGAAAGCCGCACCTCTTCTATGTCAGCACCCACAACATCCGTCGCGCCGGGGGCCACGTCCGCGCCGGCCAATCCGCGCAGCCGCGTGATCCTCGCCAGCCTAATCGGCACGACCATCGAGTTCTACGACTTCTACGTGTACGCGACGGCGGCGGTGCTGGTCTTCCCGCACCTGTTCTTCCCCACCGGCAACGAAACCACCGCGCTGCTGTCGTCGTTCGCCGTGTTCGGGGCCGCGATGGTCGCCCGTCCGCTCGGGGCCGTGTTCTTCGGCCACCTCGGCGACAAGGTCGGGCGCAAGACCACGCTGGTGGCGGCCCTGCTCACGATGGGCATCGCCACCTTCCTGATCGGCGTGCTGCCGACCTACGCGATCGTGGGCTGGTTCGCCCCGTTGCTGCTGGTGCTGCTGCGCCTCGCCCAGGGCTTCGCACTCGGCGGCGAGTGGAGCGGTGCGGCCCTGGTCGCGACCGAGAACGCCCCGAAGGGCAAGCGCGCCTGGTACGGCACCTTCCCGCAGATGGGGGCGCCGATCGGCTTCATCATCGCCAACGGCCTGTTCCTGCTGATCGCGCTGATCCTCCCGTCGACCGACCCGACCCGTCCGTCCGACGCGTTCCTCGACTGGGGCTGGCGGATCCCGTTCCTGTTCTCCGCCGTCATGGTCATCGTCGGCCTCTGGGTGCGCATGCGCCTGGTGGAGAGCGACGCGTTCACCAATACCGTCAAGCGCGGCAAGGTCGTCAAACTGCCACTCGGCGCCGTGATCAAGTCCAACTGGCGCCAGCTGGTCCTCGGCACATTCTTCATGCTCGCCACCTACGTGCTGTTCTACCTGATGACCACGTTCTCGCTCAGCTACGGCCGCGCGCCCCTGGTGGCGAACGAGGTCTCGAAACTGCCCGGCCTCGGCTACAGCTACAACACCTTCGTGTTGATGCTGATCGCCGGCGTCGTGTTCTTCGGCATCTTCACGCTGCTGTCCGGCCCGTGGGCGGACAAGTTCGGACGCCGCAAGACGCTGATCTGGGTCACCCTCGGCATCATCGTCTTCGGCCTGCTCTGGGTGCCGCTGCTCGGCGCGGGCTTCATCGGCGTGATGGCGTGGCTGATCATCGGATTCTCGCTGATGGGCATGACGTTCGGCCCGATGGGCGCCTTGCTGCCCGAGCTGTTCCCGACCAACGTGCGGTACACCGGCTCCGGCGTCTCCTACAACGTCAGCTCGATCCTCGGCGCCGCGGTGGCCCCGTTCATCGCGGTCTGGCTGTGGGGCCTCGCTGACGGAAGCCCGTTCCTGGTAGGCGTGTACCTCGCCGTCATGGCCGTGATCACGCTCATCGCGCTGCTGCTCGGCAAGGAGACCAAGGACGTCGACATCGACCGCTGAGTCGGTACTGATTCAGCACCACGCATTTCGAATCGAGCGGATGCCCCGGCCACGTTGGCCGGGGCATCCGTCGCTGGCGAGGGCATCCGCTCGTTGTCCGGGCGTCCGTCGTTGGCCGGGGCATCCGCCCGTTTGCCGCTGCTCGGCCTGCGATCCGGCTGCGCCCCCGCGGATACGCGTGCAATCGGGTGCGATCGCATGCAATCGGGTGCAATCGCATCACGCTTCGTGCACCGGCGTGCTTCGCGCTGAGGAATTGACCACGCGCTGTGGGCCTGCCATCCGCGCGAGGTCAAATCGTCAGCGCGTGCAAGAAAAGTCAGCGTGAGGGAAACCATTCGACAGCGCCGAGGGGGCGAAAACCTCAGCGTGTGCAGGAATCCGCAGCGCGACGGGGGCAAGCACGGCGGGCGCACGCAAGGATCCTCAGCGCGACGGGGAAGCACGGCGCGGGTACGGCGCGGGGAAGCACGCCTCCGCGGCGCGGGGACGGATGCTCGGCATTCGCGCGTAATACGCGTGCGGAACCCCGCCCCGAGCCATATAGTTGGCGTACTGACTAATTCGATTCGAGGAGGAATGCGGATGCCTGAGGGTCCCGACCTGATGAACGCCCCGGTCGACGCTGCCACGCAGCTCGAGCTCGACCGGCTCTACGCGGGCTTCGAGGCGGAGAACCTCGCCCCGCTGTGGACGCAGCTGGGCGACCTGATGCCGATGGTCCCCGCGCCGAAGGCGGTCCCCCATGTCTGGCGCTGGAAGACCCTCTACGACCTGGCTCGGCGCAGCGGCGACCTGGTGCCGGTGGGACGCGGCGGCGAGCGCCGGGCGATCGGCCTGGCCAACCCCGGGCTCGGCGGCGCCGCGTACGCGACGTCCACCCTGTGGTGCGCGATCCAATACCTCGGCGGCCACGAGACCGCTCCCGAGCACCGGCACAGCCAGAACGCCTTCCGGTTCGTGATCGAGGGCGAAGGCGTCTGGACTGTCGTCAACGGCGACCCGGTCGCCATGCGGCGCGGGGACTTCCTGCTCACCAGCGCCTGGAATTTCCACGGCCACCACAACGACACCGCGAACCCGATGGCCTGGATCGACGGCCTCGACATCCCGCTTGCCCACTACATCGACTCCGGCTTCTTCGAGTTCGGCTCCGAGCGCGTCACCGATGAGGCGTCCCCGTCGATCTCGCGGTCCGAGCGGCTCTGGAGCCATCCGGGTCTTCGCCCGCTGTCGGTGCCCGACGCCCAGGTCGCCAGTCCCCTGGCCGCCTACCGCTGGGAGCACACCGACGCCGCCCTCCGCGAGCAGCTCGCGCTCGAGGATGAGGGCTACCCGGCCACCCTCGCGCCCGGCCACGCCGGCATCCGCTTCAGCAACCCCACCACCGGCGGCGACGTGATGCCCACCCTGCGGGCAGAATTCCACCGCCTTCGGGCGGGAGCGTCCACTGACCCGCGGCACGAGGTCGGCTCATCCGTCTGGCAGGTGTTCGAGGGCAGCGGCACGGTCGTGCTCGGTGACACCGAGCAGCGGCTGGAGACCGGCGACCTGTTCGTGGTGCCCTCCTGGGTGCCGTGGTCGCTGCATGCCGACACCCAATTCGACCTGTTCCGTTTCTCCGACGCCCCACTCATGGAGCGTCTCCACCTGAACCGCACCTATGTACCGGAGGTCTCCCGATGAAGCTTGCCACCCTGAAACTGTCCGACGGCACGCGTGCCGTGCGCATCGACGAGGACTCCGCCGTGGAGATCCCGGGCTACGCGAACGTGGGCGAGCTGCTCGCCGCGGCAGACTGGTCGACGGCGGTCGACGGCGCGGCCGGCCCGTCGCATCCGCTCGCCGACATCATGGACGACCAGTGGGCCGCCGTGATCCCCCGGCCGGGCAAGATCGTCTGCGTCGGCCTCAACTACCGCAACCACATTCTCGAGATGGGCCGCGAGCTGCCCGAATTCCCGACGCTGTTCGCCAAGTTCCCCGAGGCGCTCATCGGCCCGTTCGACGACATCGACCTGTCGACAGTCTCCGACCAGGTGGACTGGGAGGGTGAGCTCGCGCTCATCATCGGCACCACCGCCCGCAAGGTGGGCGTCGACACGGCGGCCTCGCACATCGCAGGCTTCGCCGTGCTCAACGACGTGACGATGCGCGACTACCAGTACCGCACCCCGCAGTGGCTGCAGGGCAAGACGTTCGAGGGCACCACCCCGCTCGGGCCGTTCCTGGTCAGCCCCGACGAGGTTCCAGCGGATGCCCGCCTGCGGACGCTCGTCAACGGCGAGGTCGTGCAGGATGTTCCGCTCGAAGACCTGGTGTTCGACCCGGCAACGCTGGTGGCCTACATCTCGGAGATCATCACCCTGAACCCGGGCGACGTGATCGCCACCGGCACGCCCGGCGGCGTAGGCCACGCCCGGAAGCCCGCCCGCTACCTCGCCGCCGGCGACGTGCTGGAGACCCGGATCGACGGCGTCGGCGCCCAGCGCAACGTCGCCGGCCGCCAGGGTGAGTAATGAACGCGCGGCACGACCAGGTCACCGACCCGGAGGTGCAGCGCACGTTGCTGCTCGCCCGGCGGGGTCAGGCCTATTTCAGCCGTAAGCTCGCCGAGCTCACCGACGCAGAGCTCTACCAAGCGTCGCTCCTGCCCGGCTGGAGCCGCGCGCACGTCGTCGCCCACGTCGGCTACAACGCCCGCGCACTCACCCGGCTGCTCGAATGGGCGAACACCGGCGTGGAGTCGCCGATGTACGCCACCACGAGCCAGCGGAACCACGAAATCGAGCTGGGTGCCACGCTGCCGGCGGCGGCGCTTCGCAACCTGTCGGAGCACGCCGCCGTGCACCTCACGGTGGAGTGGCGCGACCTCCCCGCCGACAAGTGGACGGTGCCCGTGCGCACCGCACAGGGCCGCACCGTCCCGGTGAGCGAGACCGCCTGGATGCGCGCCCGCGAGGTGTGGCTGCACGCGATCGACCTGGACAACGGGGGACGCTTCAGCCACCTGCCCGACGAGTTCGTGCGCCGGCTGCTGCCGGAGATCGCCGCCACCTGGTCCACCCGGGCGACGACCGGAGCCGACCAGATCCCGGCCCTGGTGCTGCACCCGGGCCAGGACGACGTGATCCTGGTCACCGGTTCCGGCCAGGAGACGGATGCCGCGGCAGCGGATGCCGGGGCAGCGGATGCCGCCAGAACGGATGTCGCCCCAATGGACGTCTACGGCTCCTGGACCGACCTGCTCGCTTGGGCGACCGGCCGGACGGACAGCGGAGCGGTCGACGCCACCGGGCAACCGGCAGCCCACGCCCCCCGGTGGTTGTGACCGACGGCGTTGCACCGGACAGGGTTGTGACCGACGGCGTTGCACCGACTACGGTTTCAACGAACAGGGTTGTGGACGATACGGAGCGGACGATGGGTATCGACCCCGAGGTGCACGGCGACCTGCCGGACGAACTCCAGCCGTACAGCGGGTTCCTGATCCGGCGCGCGCAGCAGCTGCACCTCGACGTCTGGGCCGACGGGTCGTTCAACGGGATTACCGGAATCCAGTTCGGCGTGCTGGTGCTGGTGGAACGGCATCCGCTGCTCGACCAGAAGACCCTCGGCGCCCACCTGGCCCTGGACCGGTCGACCATCGCGGGAATCGTCTCGCGGCTGGAGCGGCAGGGGCTGATCACCCGGAGCGTCGGCGACGCTGATGCCCGCCGGCGCCTGCTCGAGCTCACACCGGCCGGCGCAGATGCACTCGTGGAACTGCGGAGGCACGCCGCGCTGGTCGACCAGCGCCTCACCGCGCCACTGTCCGAGCCGGAGCGGCTCGAGCTGCGGCGGCTGCTCGGCGTGCTGATCACGCACCACACCGCGCCGGCGGCCGGGGAATCTGAGTCGCTGCGCGAGTAGCGTGGGGCCACTCGCGGCGCGTTCGCCGGTCCCATGCTGCGGCCGCCGGTCCCGGTCAGGGGTGAGCGGCGTCAGGCGAGTGCCGCGTCAGGCGAGTGTGGCGACCTGGTCTGCGCCGTCCACGGAGGCGCTGCGAACGGATGCCCCGGTGCCCGTAGCCTCGCCCGCCGCCTTGTCCTGGTAGATCCAGTCTATGTAGTCGAAGTCATCGTTCGCGCGGTTGCGGAACAGCTCGTTGCGCAGCACGCGGGCGAAACCCTCGACATGCCAGGACTTGCCCCAGAGGCGGGCGTTCTTCTGGATGCGGGCGGTGCGAGCGGTGCGCACGGCCTGGTAGCTGGCGAACGCGTGCTGCCAGCCGTCCGCCGCCTCGGTGAACGCGGCGGCCACGAGCGCGTCGGCGATCGCCTCGGCGTCTTCGATGGCCTGGCACGCCCCCTGGGCCAGGTACTGCAGCATCGGATGGGCGGCGTCGCCGAGCAGCACCATGCGACCGTCGACCCAGGTGTCGATCGGCTCACGGTCGTACATCGGCCAGTTGCGGGTGCGGTCCAGGTGCTGGACGCCCTCACGGATCTCCGGCACGCACGCGGCGTAGGCGTCATCGAGTTCGCTCACTCCACCCCAGGGCACTTCGCCGCGCTCGTAGCCGGGCGAGTGGAAGACGGCGACCTGGTTGAGCATCGAGCCATTCCGCAGCAGATACCGCACCAGGTGGCAGCCCGGACCGACCCAGACGATCACGTCCTCCAGTTTGTCGGCATTCGGGACCTGGTCGATCGGGATGGCGCCGCGGTAGGCGACGTACCCGGAGGGAACCGGCTGGTCGTCGGAAAGCGTGGTCCGCAGCCTCGAGTTGAGGCCGTCGGCCGCGATGACGATGTCCGCCTCGTAGATCGTGCCGTCCTCTGCGGTCGCGCGGGCGCCGAATCCGTCACTCCGCACGTCGATGATCGTGGTGCCGGTGACGAGGTCCACCCCGGAATCCCGGGCGGCCTTGAGGATGATGGCGTGCAGGTCGGTGCGGTGCGCCACCACGTACGGGGCGCCGTAGCGCTCCGCGAATTCGCCGGTCAGTTCCTGCCGGGTGAGTTCTTCACCGGTGACCGCATCGAGCACGACGAGGTTCTGCGGGGTGACTCCCACGGCGATCACCTCGTCGAGCAGGCCCCACCGGCGGAGGATCCGGGTCGCGTTCGGACCGAGCTGAAGGCCCGCACCCACTTCGCCGAAGGCATCCGCTCGTTCGACCAGCGTGACGGCGACGCCGGTGCGACGGATGGCGGTGGCTGCGGCCAGGCCGCCGATGCCGCCTCCGACGACGAGGACGGTGCGGTCTGCGGACAGCGGGGCGGGAGTGATCTGGTTCATCGATCACCTCTCTGTGATCTTGGTGCGGCGGGCAGCGTCGGCGTTCGCGCCGAGGGTGTGTCCACTCTGCCGACGACGGCGGGGCGGTGCAATATGATTCTGTTGTGCAGAATGTACCCCTCGGGAAGCGGCCGCGATACGCGGTGGAGTCCGTCGACGGGGCGCTGCAGTTGTTGCAGATCCTCCGCGACGAGGGTGAACTGCGGGTCGGGGACGCCGCCCGGATGCTGGAGACATCGCCGTCGACCGCGCACCGGCTGCTGGCGATGCTCGTGTACCGCGGGTTCGCGGTGCAGGACGAGGGCCGGATGTACCTTCCCGGTCCCGGGATGAGCGTTCCGCCGGTGCGGTCCGGGTGGGCGCGCGAGATCCGCGACCTGACCCGGGACCGGTTCGAAGCGCTGGTCGCCGAGACCGGCGAGACCGCGAACCTGATGGTGCGGTTCGGGACCACGGTGCGGTTCATCGCCACCTTCGAGGCCAACGGCGCTTCACACGTGAGCGACCGCCGGGGGCAGGTACTGCCGGCGCGCCTGGCCTCGGGCGGCAAGGCCATGCTGGCGAACCTCAGCGACGCCGCACTCACCCGCCTGTACCGGTCTGAGGCGGCGGAGTTGAGCGGCGACCTGATGCCGGAGCGGGCCTTCGCCGCGTTCCAGCGGGAACTGAACGGGGTCAGGCGCCAGGGTTACGCCGTCAACCGGGAAGAGACCGAGCCCGGGGTGGGCGCGGTGGGCATGGCGTTGCCCTCCCCCGCCGGGGTGTCGCGGGTGGCGTTCTCGATCGCGGTGCCGGTGGAGCGGTTCAACCAGCGACTGGACATCACGCTGCTTGCTGCGGCACGGCGGTTCAGCGCCGACCTGGCCGACCTGCTGGGTGCCGGATCGGCCTAGTCCAGGAACAGCGCCCGGAGCCGCTTCGTCGTGAACACCAGCCCGACCAGGATCATCACCAGGTAGTAGAGCACGTGCCAGAGCAGGCCGACGCCGACGGCGCCGGTGGTGAGTCCGCGCACCAGCTCGACCCCGTGCCAGAGCGGCAGGGCCTGGATCACGTACTGGATTCCCTGCGGGTACACCGAGAGCGGATAGAAGGTGGCCGAGAACAGGAACATCGGCAGCATGAAGAAGTTGATCCAGTCCATCTGCTGGAACGTCTTCATGTAGCTGGTGATCGCCATCCCCAGGCTGGCGAAACCGAATGCGATCAGCAGGACCGCGGGCAGCGCCAGCAGCGCCCACCACGACAGGTTCAGCCCGAGGACCTGCATCACGACCATGAACCCTGTGGCGTACAGCGCCCCGCGCAGCAGCGCCAGCGAGATCTCGCCGAGCGCAACGTCAAGCGGGCCGAGCGACGTGGACAGCATCCCCTCGTAGAGCTTCGCGAAGTGCATCTTGAAGAACACGTTCCAGGTGGAGTCGTAGATGGCGCCGTTCATGGCGGCAACGGCCAGCAGCGCCGGCGCGATGAACGCCGCGTACGGCACCTCCTCCCCGCCCTGGGTGGTGATCGTGCCGACCAGCGCGCCGAGGCCCAGTCCCATCGAGAGGAGGTAGAAGATCGGCTCGAAGAAGCCGCTCAGCACCACCAGCCAGTTGGTGCTCTTCGTGGCCCGCCAGCCGCGCACCATCACGCTGCGCGCGTTCCCCGCGTAGAGGGAGCGCAGCGGTCGCTGCGGGGCGACGGATGCCGTCAGGTCGGTGTCGATGCCGGTCATGTGTCCAGCCCGCCCACTTGTGTCAGCCCGCTCACTTGTGTCAGCCCGCTCACTTGTGTCAGCCCGCTCACTTGTTCAACCTCCGCACGGTGACCCGCCGGGCCCACAACCAGCCGACCGCGAGCAACGCGGCGAGGTACAGCACGTGGGTGACCGTCAGCCAGATCGGCTCGACGGCTCCATAGGCGAACACCCGCGAGAGCTGGGTGCCGTGCCAGAGCGGGGAGATCCAGCCAATCCACTGCAGGTACACCGGCAGCACGGCCAGCGGGAAGAAGGTGCCGGAGAACAGGGTCATCGGGAGGATCACGAACCGCACGACCATGGCGATCTGGCCGGTGTCCTCGGTGAGGGTCGAGGTGTACCCCATCAACACGGCGCCGAACCCGAGCCCGGTGAGGAGCGACGAGAACACGACGAGGAAGCCGACCGGGGACGGGATCGCGCCGAACAGCAGCATGAACACGTAGAAGATGCCGCAGGTGACGAACATGCGCACCGCAACCGAGATGACGATGCCGTTCATGATCTGTCCGGGCTGGATCGGCGCGGCGTTCATGCCGTAGAAGATGGGGTTCCACTTGAAGCCGAGCAGGATCGGGTAGGTGAATTCCTCGGAGGCCACGGTGATCGCGGCACTGCAGAGGAGGGCCGGGGCGACGAAAGCGAGATAGCTCACGCCGTTGACCGCCCCGGCACCGAGGTTGCCGTCGACCAGGGTGGCCAGGCCGACGCCCATGGCGTAGAGGTAGATGATCGGGTTTCCGATCGCGGTCATCACGACGGTCTGCCCGTAGGAGCGCATCACCCGGAACCGGTGTTCGGCGACGTACCACGAGCCCCTCCGCCGAGCCTTGGCTGTCTCCCGGATCGCCCGGGTGCCGGGCGCACCGGACCCGGCCGCCTTGTCGGCGGGAGTGGCGGCATCCGCTGCTGTGTTGGGCTCGGTCATGCTGGAGCGCTCATTCGATCAGGCTCCGCCCGGTCAGCCGAAGGAAGACGTCTTCGAGGCTGGATCGGCGCACCAGGCTGGTGATCGGTTCGAGGCCCGCCTGCGTGATGCGCACCAGTTCCGCCTCGCCGTTGTCGGTGTAGACCAGGATGCGGTCGGGCAGCACCTCGAGGCGTTCGCCGATGCCGTTGAGCCGGGTAGCGACCTCGGCGTTGCGTTCGGAGCCGAAGCGCACTTCGAGTACCTCGCGGGTGGAGTAGCGGCGGATCAGGTCGGCCGGCGACCCCTCGGCCATGATCCTGCCCTTGTCAACGACGACCAGCCGGTCGCAGAGTTGCTCGGCCTCGTCCATGTAGTGCGTGGTGAGCAGGAGGGTCGTGCCCTGCTCCTTGAGCCGGAACAGGCGGTCCCAGAGGATGTGCCTGGCCTGCGGGTCGAGTCCCGTGGTCGGTTCGTCGAGGAGCAGGATCCGCGGGTCGTTGATCAGGGCGCGGGCGATGGTGAGGCGGCGTTTCATGCCGCCGGAGAGGTCGTCGACCTTCGCCTTGGCTTTGCCCTCGAGCTGGGCGAAGGCGAGGAGCTCGTCGGCGCGTTCGGCGACCTGCTTGCGCGGGAGGCCGAAGTAGCGGCCGTAGACCAGGAGGTTCTCCCGAACCCGGAGTTCGGCGTCCAGGTTGTCGGCCTGGGGCACGACGCCCAGGCGGGACCGGATTTCCGGCCCGTAGTGGTCGGGGTCGAGCCCGATGACGCTCAGGTTGCCGCTGGTTCGGGTGGAGACCGCGCCGACCATGCGCATCGTGGTGGACTTCCCCGCGCCGTTCGGGCCGAGCAGGCCGAACGACTCTCCCGGCGCAACCTCGAAGGAGATTCCGTCGACGGCGGCGAAGTCCTTGTACTTCTTGACGAGATTCTGGGCGACGATGACAGGTTCTGGCACAGTTCCCCAGCGTAGACCGGGCCACTGACATCCGGCAGCGCAGCCCCTCACCTCGTTGCCGCCCCTGTCCTCGTTGCCACCCCTGTCCTCGTTGCCGCCCCTCCCCCTCCTTGCCGCCCCTTCCCTCCTTGCCGCCCCTCCCCTCTCTCGCGCCGCGAGTGCGGGCAAAGTGCCGCCCCGGCCCGGTGGTAAGCGGCACTTTGACCGCACTCGCGGGAGGACTGGCGGCGGGGATGAGCACGGGCGCGGGAAATTGCACCGGGCGCGCGATATTGCGTCGGGCGCGCGACACTCCGTCGGGCGCGCGACACTCCGTCGGGCGCGCGATATTGCGTCGGGCGCCCGACACCCCGTCGGGCGCGGGGGATTTCGGGTGCCGGGAGCGTTTTCGCGCGCCGGGCGGAAGGGGCCAGCCGCGACATCCGTCAACCACGGTTGACGTGAGCGGATGCGTCAACTAGCGTTGACACCATGGGCAGCGATACTCTCTCCACATTGACCGGCGAGGCCGGTTCGGACGACCCGATCACCGCGCTGACGGCGGTCAAACGGATGCGCGTCGAACTGGACCGCGTCGAAGCGCTCGCCGTGCGCCGGGCCCGCAACGCGAACGCCTCCTGGCAGCTGATCGCGATCGCGCTCGGAGTCACCCGGCAGGCGGTGCACAAGAAGTACGGTCGCCACTAGGAGCAGGCCCCAGACCGAGTCGGCGCCCGCTCCCAGCGAACCCCGGAGCGATGACGGTTAAACTCGGTTGGTGAGCACCAGCACCAGCACCACCCGGCCATCCAGCACCCCACCAGTCGCGCCATCACGGGCGAGCGCCCGCGCGGCGCGGCGGAAGCGGGATGAAGCGGGACCACGCGCCAAGTTCAGCCAGCTGCTCCCCTACCTGTTCGAGCACAAGAAGGTGCTCGCGTTCGTCACAGTGCTCAGCGTCCTCGGCGCGGCAGCCAGCCTGGCCCAGCCACTCCTGGTCAGCCAGGTCATCGACATCGTCGGCAAGGGGCATCCGCTCGGGGGCATCGTCTGGGGGCTGATCGCCCTGGTCGTGGTGTCCGGGTTGATCAGCGGCTACCAGCACTACCTGCTGCAGCGCACGGGCGAGGGCGTGGTGCTCTCCAGCCGCAAGCGGTTGATCGGGCGGATGCTCCGCCTGCCGATCTCCGAGTTCGATACCCGCCGCACCGGTGACCTGGTCTCCCGTGTCGGCTCGGACACCACCTTGTTGCGCGCCGTTCTGACCCAGGGACTGGTCGAGGCGATCGGCGGTTCCCTCACGTTCGTCGGGGCCCTGATCGCGATGCTGGTCATCGACCCCGTGCTGCTGGGGCTCACGGTGCTCGTGATCGCCGTGTCGGTGGTCACTGTCACACTGTTGTCGCAGCGGATCCGCACCGCGAGTCACGCCGCGCAGGCCAAGGTCGGCGACCTGGCCTCGAGCGTGGAACGCGCCATCAGTGCGGTGCGCACCGTGCGCGCCTCCAACGCCACGGCTCGTGAGATCGCCGCAATCGAGGAGGATGCAACCGGTGCCTGGCGGATGGGAATCAAGGTCGCCAAGATCTCCGCCCTCGTGGTGCCGATCGCGGGCATCGCCATGCAGGTGTCATTCCTGGTCGTGCTCGGCGTCGGCGGATTCCGGGTAGCCAGTGGCGCCATTACGGTGGCGAACCTGGTCGCGTTCATCCTGTTCCTGTTCATGATGATCATGCCGCTCGGCCAGGCGTTCGGGGCTGTCACCTCGGTGAACTCGGCGCTCGGCGCACTCGGCCGGATCGAAGAGATCATCAACCTGCCGTCAGAGGACCAGTTCGACCGCGACATCGCCCCGCTGGCGATCACGGTGGGAGCCGCCAATGCGTCGGTGAATCCGGATGCCGCAGCTATCGCGTTCGAGGACGTTCACTTCGCGTATGCGGCGGCGCCTCTCGCCGATCCCGTGGCCGGGGACGGCGCGACACCCGTCGGCGCACCACCGGAGACGGAACGCGGGCCTGTGCTGCGCGGCGTGTCCTTCAGCGCTCCCCGCGGTCTGCGCACCGCACTGGTGGGCCCATCCGGTGCGGGCAAGAGCACGATCCTCGCCCTGATCGAGCGGTTCTACGATCCCAACACGGGCACGGTTCGGCTGGGCGGCCTGGACATCCGCTCACTCGATCGCACCGCCCTGCGATCGCAGATCGGTTACGTCGAGCAGGATGCCCCGGTGCTGGCCGGGTCCATTCGTGACAACCTCACACTGTCATCCCCTGACGCGACCGACGACGAGTGCATCGCAGTGCTCCACGCGGTGAATCTCACCGAGGTGCTCGAGCGCGACCCGGCAGGCCTCGGTGCACCGGTGGGCGAGGACGGTGTGATGCTCTCCGGAGGGGAACGCCAGCGTCTGGCGATCGCCCGCGCACTGCTCGCCGCGCCGCCGATCCTGTTGCTGGACGAGTCCACGTCGAGCCTCGACGGCGTGAACGAGCAGAAGATGCGCGCCGCGATCGACGCGGTCGCGGCGGATCGCACGCTGATCGTGATCGCGCACCGGCTGTCGACCGTCGTCGACTCCGACCAGATCGTAGTGCTCGACCACGGTCAGGTGGTCGGTACCGGAACGCACTCCGAGCTCGTAGCCAGCACACCGCTGTACCGGGAGTTGGCCAAGCACCAGCTGCTCGTCTAGGTCTGGGACTCCCTCGGCCCGGGCTCTCTATGCCCGGACACTCTCGGCCTTTCTGCTGAAGTACGTATAAACCACCTTCGTCGTCGAAACGAAGGTGGTTTATACGCGCCTCACCGCGGAAACGCAGCGCGAAAACGCAGCGCAGAAACGGGCCGCGGGACGACGCAGGACCGCGCGGGTACGACGAGCGGAGGCTACCCCAGGTGCGCGGCGGCCGGTACGGCCAGCAGGTCCGCCTTGTTCGGTCGGATCAGGAAGAACGAGACCGGCGCCGCGAGCAGCATCAATCCGGCCGCCCAGACGAAGACCACCGAGTATCCGCTGACGAAAGCCTCGAGTTGCGCCGTCGATGACACCGCGTGCGAACCGAGGTACCCGGACACCGCAGACGCGTACAGGGCGGTGAACAGTGCGGCACCCACAGACCCGCCGATCTGCTGGGTCGCGGTGACGGCTGCGCTGGCGACCCCGGCGTCGTGCTCGTCGATGCGGGCCAGCGCCACGTTCTGCAGTGGCACGAAGACCGCGGCGAGGCCGATGCCGAGCAGGATCACACCGGGGAGCACCTCAAACACAAAATTGCCCTGCACCGTGATGAACGAGAGCCAGAACAACCCAGAGGAGGCCACGATGGGCCCGACGGTCATCGGCAGGCGTACGCCCATCTTCGGCAGGATGCTGGAGAAGAACGGCGCGCAGACCATGATCGTGGCGGTCATCGGGAGCGACGCGACTCCGGCCTGCAGCGGCGTGTAGCCGAGCACGATCTGGAAGTAGAAGGTGAGGAAAAGCAGCGCCCCGATCAGCGCGGTTCCGTTGAGCGCGGAGACCAGGAACGCACCGGCCCGGATGCGGTTGGTGATTACCCGCAACGGCAGCAGCGGGTTCGTTGCCCGCTTCTCCACGAGCACGAACACCGTCATCAGCACAACGCCCACGGCGAGCGGCACGATGGTCTCCCACCGGCCCCATCCCGACTCGGCCTGGGAGAAGCCGAAGACCACGGATGCCAGCCCGGCGACGACGAGGATCGCGCCCGGCAGGTCGTACCGCGTGTTCCCGTGCGCGCGGCTTTCCCGGATCAGCGGGATTCCCGCCAGGATCGCGACCAGGGCGATCGGGATGTTGACCAGCAGGCACCAGTTCCAGTTGACGTACTCGGTGAGCACGCCGCCCAGCACCAGGCCCACCGCGGCACCGCCGCCGCCGATGGCGCCGAACACGGCGAAGGCCTTGATCCGGTCCGTGCCGCTGGGGAAGGTGAGGGTGAGGATGGCCAGGGCCGCCGGCGCCAGCAGCGCGGCGAACGCGCCCTGCAGGCCGCGGGCGATCAGGAGCTGCGTGGTGGACTCGGCCACGCCGCCGATCCCGGATGCGATCGCGAACCCGACCATGCCGACCAGGAAGGAGCGCTTGCGCCCCCAGTAGTCGGCGATGCGTCCACCGAGGAGCAGCAGCGAACCGAACGCCAACGCGTACACGGTGACCACCCAGGTGCGGTCGCCGTCCGACATGCCGAGCGCCGTCTGCGCGTCCGGCAGGGCGATGTTGACGATCGTGCTGTCGAGCACCACCATCAATTGCGACAGGGCGAGGACCGCGAGCAGCAACCAGCGACGCGGGTGCCCGGCATGGTTGGTGACGGTTGGTTCCGGGATGGTGGTCGGGCGTTCAGGCGCGGCGGTGCTCATCGAGACGGGTGTTCCTTATCGAACAGAGAGGGGGAATGGCCGTGCAGAAAAGCAGGCCCCAGAACCTTACTAGGTCGAGCTGGCCGGCACCCGCCCGCGGGTGAAGCGGAGGGTGACCAACTGGAACGGGCGCAGCTCGAGAATCGTCGCCTGGCCGTCGGCACCGACGACGGCACCGACGACGGCGCGGGGCTCGGCCACCGGGCGTTCCAGCAGGTCGGTCTCAACGCCATCCGCTGCGTCAAAACAGCGGATGACGCGCGCTCGCACCCGGGATCCGTGCGCTTCATAGAGACGCACGATCACGTCACCGCTGCGGTCTTCGGCCAGTTTGACCGCCTCGATGACGACGGCGGGGGTGTCCACCTCGAACAGCGGCGCGATCGCGTCGCCGGCAACACCCCCCACGGTGCGGAGCGGCAGGTTCAGCCGGTAGCCCTCGGCCACGGCGTCGGGGATCCCCGCCCCGACCAGCAGGGAGACGCCGAGCGCGTGCAGACCCTGGTCGGCCTCCGGGTCAGGGTACAGCGGCGCACGCAGCAGGGAGAGCCGCACCGTCGTCGCGGGACGACCCGCGGCATCCGTGGTTCGGGTGATGTCGTGGCCGTAGGTGGAATCGTTGGCGACGGCGACGCCGTAGCCGGGTTCGCCGACGTGAACCCAGCGGTGCGCAACGGTCTCGTACCGGGCGGCATCCCACGACGTGTTGGTGTGGGTGGGCCGGAAGACGTGGCCGAACTGGATCTCGGACGCCGCCCGCTCGGCGTGCACATCGAGCGGGAATGCCAGTTTCAGCATCTTCTGCCGTTCGTGCCAGTCGATCGAGAGGGCGAGGTCGATGGCGGCGCTGCCGGGCGCGAGGGAGATCTGCTCCACCAGGCTGGACGATCCGAAGCTGCGCGTCACCCGCACAACGGCGGTGGTCGCGTCGCCATTGGCGCCCGGTTCCGCTATGCCGCTCGAGATGATCTCGACGCTGTCGGCGTCGGTCAGGTCCCGCACTGTGTGCTTGTAGTCCGCGTCGAGGTCCCAGGCGTCCCACTGCGTGGGCGTGTCCCGGTGCAGCTGCAGCAGATTCCCACGGGAGCCGGCGGGGATCAGCTCACGGTCCGCCACCAGGTCGCGCACGGAGCTGAACAGCCCGTCGGCGTCGATCGTCACCGCCACGAACGCGTTCCGCACGACGGTCCCGGCCGGCGTGTGCTCGGCCGTTGCGCACACCGCCGCACCCACCCGGGCATCCGCCGCGCCCTCCGGCATCCCGCCGAGCGCCGGGACACCGCCGTGGGCGTATGGCCCTGCATTGACGGTGACCGACCCATCGCCCGCCCCCGTCAGCGCCCGCACCGACTCCTCGATCAGCGACCCGAGCACCCCGGCGACCTCGGCGTAGTTGCGCTCGGCCTCGCGATGCACCCAGCCGATCGACGAGCCGGGCAGGATGTCGTGGAACTGCTGCAGCAACACGGTGTGCCAAGCCGCCTCCACTGCGTCATACGGGTACTCGGCGAGTCCGCGAACGGATGCCGTCGCCGCCCATAACTCGGCCTCGCGCAAGAGGTGCTCACTGCGACGATTGCCCTGCTTGGTTCGGGCTTGCGAGGTGTAGGTGCCGCGGTGGAACTCGAGGTACAGCTCACCCGACCACACCGGCGGCGCTGCGTATTCGGCCTCCGCCGCCTCGAAGAAGCGCCTCGGCGTGGACAGGGAGACGGCCGATGAGCCCTCGAGCGACGCCGTACGCCGGGCGGCAGCGATCATCTCCCGGGTCGGCCCGCCGCCGCCGTCGCCCCAGCCGAACGGGATCAGTGAGGTGTTCGCCACCCCCTTCTCGGTGAACAGCCGCTCGGCCCTGGCCAGTTCCGCCCCGGAGAGCTGGGAGTTGTAGTCGGCGACCGGCGGGAAGTGCGTGAATATGCGGCTGCCGTCGATGCCCTCCCAGCGGAAGGTGTGGTGCGGGAAGACGTTGGTGTCGTTCCAGGAGACCTTCTGGGTGAGGAACCACCGCGACCCCGCCGCGACCGCGATCTGCGGAAGCGCCCCCGAGTAGCCGAACGAATCGGGCAGCCACACCTCGAGCGGCTCGACCCCGAACTCCTCCATGAAGAATCCCTTGCCGGCCACGAACTGGCGCACCAGCGCCTCGCCGCCGGGCATGTTGGTGTCCGACTCCACCCACATCCCGCCCACGGGCACGAAATTGCCGGCGACGACAGCGGCGCGGACCCGGTCGAACAACTCCGGGTAGTACTCCTTGAGCCAGGCGTACTGCTGCGCGCTCGACGCGGCGAAGGCGAAGTCCGGGTTCTCCTCGATCAGGGCGAGCACGTTCGAGAAGGTGCGGGCTACTTTCCGCACCGTCTCCCGCACCGGCCAGAGCCAGGCGCTGTCGATGTGGGCGTGGCCGACCGCGTGCATCCGGTGCGCGCTGGCGTTCGCCGGGCTGGCCAGCACTGCGGCGAGCACCCGGCGGCCAGCGGATGCCGTCCCGCACACGTCCTCCGGGTCGACCACGTCCAGGCACCGTTCGAGGGCGCGAAGGATTTCCGCACGCCGGGCGCCGCTGGCCGGAAGCTCCCGCATGAGCCCGTCGAGGGTCCAGATGTCCTGCGCGAGTTCCCAGGCGGGAACGTCGCGCACCGCGACATCCGCTTGCCTGAAGGTGTACCGCGGACCGGGCGTCGCGGTCCCCCATTCGCCGTCGGGTGTTGGCGCGAAGGTCCAGGCCTGGGACAGGTCGGGGTTCGATGCGGCTTCGACGTAGAGGTCGAGCGTGTCACCGGGGCGCGCGGTGGTCGGGATCCATCGGCTCAGGGACTCGATCGCCTTCACGATCACGCCGTCCGGCGTGTACGCGGTGCCCTCGGCCTGGAAACCGGGCACGGCAGCCGTGAAGCCCAGGTCCACGACGACCTCGATCGCGGCATCCGCGTCGAAGTCCCCCGGAACGATGCCGGTGAGGTGGAACCAGGTGGTTCCCCACGCCCGGCCCCAGTCGGTGCCGACGGGGAACGGCGTGAACGGTTGCCGCACCGCGTCGCTGAACGGCACCGGTTCCCCTGGCGCTTCCCACGCCTCCACCACGAGCGGCGACACCGCGCGGTACATCGCCGGCTGGAGGCGTTCCCGCACGAACCGGTCGATCCGCCCCTGGACAAGCTGTGCGTCGTCGTGCATGACTGCAGCCTACTCAGGGGCCCTCAACGCGCGTGAGGTGCCAACAAGCCCTAGTGGGCGACGACCGGGATTAGGACTTGTTGGCACCTCAGGGTGAAGCAGGGCGGATGCTACTGCTTCAGCTGGTAGCGCAGGCTCGCGAGCTCAGCGTGCAACGCGGCAGGCACCTTGGCGCCGAACTTGCCGAAGAACTCCTCGGTCAGGTCGCACTCGTCAAGCCAGGAGTCGCGGTCGACCCGGAACAGGTGCTCCACAGCATCCGCCGACAGGTCGAGACCGTCGAGGTTGAGGCCGTCCGCAGCCGGAAGCAGTCCGACCGGGGTTTCGAGCGCCGCGGCCTTCTTCTCGACCCGGCGGATGATCCACTCGATCACCCGGGAGTTCTCACTGAAGCCCGGCCACAGGAAGCTGCCGTCGTCGTCCTTGCGGAACCAGTTGACCTGGAAGATCGCCGGGGCGTTCACTCCGAGCTCCTTGCCCACCCGGAGCCAGTGCGCCCAGTAGTCGGCCATGTTGTACCCGCAGAACGGCAGCATCGCGAACGGGTCGCGGCGGAGTTCGCCGACGGTTCCCTCGGCTGCCGCGGTCTTCTCCGAGGAGATGGTGGCTCCCATGAACACGCCGTGCTTCCAGCTGCGCGCCTGGGCGACCAGCGGCACGTTGGTGGCGCGGCGGCCGCCGAACAGGATCGCGTCGATCGGCACGCCGTTGACGGCGTTCCAGTCGTCGGCGATGGACGGGCACTGCGCGGCAGCGACAGTGAACCGGGAGTTGGGGTGCGCCGCCGGGCGCCCGGAGTCGGGCGTCCAGTCGTTGCCTTCCCAGTCGATCAGGTGCGCGGGAGGGGTGTCGGTCAGGCCCTCCCACCAGACGTCGCCGTCGTCGCGCAGTGCCACGTTGGTGAAGATGGTGTTGCCCCACATCGTGTTCACGGCGGTGGGGTTGGTGGTCTCTCCGGTGCCGGGGGCCACGCCGAAGAAGCCGGCCTCGGGGTTGATCGCCCAGAGGCGGCCGTCCTCACCCTGGCGCATCCAGGCGATGTCGTCACCGATGGTCTCGACGGTCCAGCCCGGAATCGTCGGGCGCAGCATCGAGAGGTTGGTCTTGCCGCAGGCCGAGGGGAACGCGGCGGCAACGTGGTAGACGCCGCCCTCCGGCGAGGTGACCTTGATCAGCAGCATGTGCTCGGCGAGCCAGCCCTCGTCGCGGGCCATCACCGAGGCGATCCGCAGCGCGAACGCCTTCTTCGCCAGCAGCGCGTTGCCGCCGTAGCCGGAGCCGAACGAGTACACCTCGCGGGTCTCCGGGAACTGCACGATGTACTTCTCGTCCGCGCACGGCCATTCGACGTCGGAGCGACGGGTACCCGTCGGCGACACCAGCGGGTAGCCGACGCTGTGCACCGTGCGTACCCAGCTCTCACCGTCTTCGATCATGCGCACCACCTGCGCACCCATCCGGGTCATGATCCCCATGTTGAGCACCACGTAGGCGGAGTCGGTGATCTCCACGCCGAGCTGGGAGATCGGGCCGCCGAGCGGCCCCATCGAGAACGGCACCACGTACATGGTTCGGCCCCGCATGCTGCCGGCGAAGACGCCGGTGAGCGTCTCACGCATCTCGGCCGGGTCGGCCCAGTTGTTGGTGGGGCCGGCGTCGTCAGGGTCGACGGATGCGATGAAGGTGCGGTCCTCGACACGCGCGACGTCTTTCGGGTCCGAACGGGCAAGGAAGCTGTTGGGGCGCCATTCCGGGTTCAGCCGGGTCAGCTTTCCCTCGGCGACCAGCTGCTTGGCCAACGTGTCGGCCTCGCGCATGGAGCCGTCGCACCAGACGATCTCATCGGGGCGGGTGAGGCGGGCGATCTCGTCGACCCACGACTGCAGGTTGGGGTCGGTCGTCCCGGTGTGGGAGGTCGACTCGGGGGTTGCTCCGGTCTGCGTGTGGTGAGCTTCGAGGGTCATCGCCTGGCCTTTCCTTCGGGTGGGCAATTTTGTGCCTAAATCAACAATGATTCAAGATTTCGCCCTTGCCCAGCCCTTATCGCCGTTAAGAACGGAATATCTTTCGCTATTCTTAAGGAATGGCTTCCCACCCCACTGACCTCGTGACGCTCGGTCATCGCATCCGTCACTTCCGCGGCGAACACGGCCTGACGCTCGACCAGCTCGGCGAGCGTGTCGGCCTCGCCGGCAGCCAGCTCTCGCTGATCGAGAACGGGCGCCGGGAACCCAAGCTCAGCGTCCTCACCGAGATCGCCGCCTCGCTCGGTGTCGAGCTCACCGACTTGCTGAGCACCGAGGCGCCGAACACCCGGGCTGCGCTGGAGATCGAGCTGGCCCGGGCGCAGAAGAATCCGCTCTACGGCGCGCTCGGCCTGCCGGCGGTGAAGGTGACAAAGGGTATGCCTCTGGCGGCGCTCGAATCCCTGGTCGGGTTGCACCGGGAGCTGGCGCGCCGGGCGAGCGAGGCGATTGCGACGCCGGAGGAAGCCCGCCGGGCTAACACCGAGATGCGCGAGATGATGCGCGCGCGTAACAACTACATGCCGGACATCGAGGAACTGGTCGAGGAGCGGGTGCGGGCCTCCGGGCACGTGTCGGGGGCACTCACGCACCGCGAGGTCAGTGTGATGGCGGAGCAGCTCGGCTTCAGCCTCATCTACGTAAATGACCTGCCGCATTCGACCCGGTCGATCACCGACCTGGCCAACGGGCGCATCTACCTGCCCCCGGCGTCCATCCCGGGCGGCCACGGCCTGCGGTCGATGGCGTTGCAGGCCATGGCGCACCGGCTGCTCGGGCACCAGCGGCCCGACAGCTACGCCGAGTTCCTCTGGCAACGGCTCGAGATCAACTATTTCGCGGCCGCGTGCCTGATGCCGAGGGAAGCCGCCCTGTCGTTCCTGGCCGAGGCCAAGTCCGAGCGCGAGCTGGCCGTGGAGGATTTCCGTGACGCGTTCGGGGTAACCCACGAGGCGGCGGCACTGCGCTTCACCAACCTGGCCACCACGCACCTCGACATCCCGCTGCACTTCCTCCGGGTCAACGGCGACGGCGCCCTGCAGAAGGGCTACGAGAACGACGACCTGCCGCTGCCGGTGGACGTGACCGGGTCGATAGAGGGGCAATACGTGTGCAAGCAGTGGAGCGCCCGCAGCGCGTTCACCCACACCAACCGCACCACCGAGTTCTACCAGTACACCGACACTCCCGCCGGCACGTTCTGGTGCGCCACCCAGACCGGAGCCACGGATGCCGGTGAGTTCTCCATCAGCGTCGGGGTGCCGTTTGCGCAAGCGAAGTGGTTCCGCGGGCGGGAGACCACCCAGCGCGCGGTGTCACGCTGCCCGGACGAGTCCTGCTGCCGTCGCCCGTCCGGCGAGGTCGCGTCCCGCTGGGCCGGCCAGGCCTGGCCGAGCGCCCGACTGCACGCGCACGTGCTCTCACCGCTGCCCTCCGGTACCTTCCCGGGCGTCGACGACACCGAAGTCTACGAATTCCTCGAGTCGCACGCCGCCGAGTAGGTTCGCGCTCTTCCGGCCGGCCGGCGCCGCGTCGAGTGGCCCACTCGGCGGAGCTGCCGTCCAGCGATTCGCGTGGACCGCCGTGGCGGTCAGGCGTGCGCTTCGGGTGCAGCGGCGAGACGCTCGATTCCCGCAATCACTGTGTCGACGACCAGCGCGAAACTCCGGTCCAGGTCGTCGGGCAGGCCGAATCCGCCCCCGAGCTCGAGCACCACGAACCCGTGCAGCGCCGACCGGAGCAGTCGCACCGCGTCGACCGTGCGCTCCGGCGCGAGCCCGAAACCGCGCAGCACCCGGGCCAGCGCCGTGACCGTGGCGGCGCCGGCCTCCGTGAGTTCGGTGTCGTCGGGGTCGCCCGGGCGCCCCGCGACCTGGGTCGCCGCGTACCGGCCGGGGTGCCGGCCGGCGAATTCGCGCACCGCCGCCATGCTGGCCCGCAGCGCGTCCGGCCCGGCACGGCCGATCGATGCTGCTTCGATCACGGTGGTGAGCTCGGCGACGGATGCCACGGCGACGCTCCGTCGCAGGTCGGCCAGCGACCCGACGTGCTTGTAGAGGCTCGGCACCGCCACCCCGGTGCGGGCGGCGACCGCGGCGAGGCTGAGTCCGTCGAAGCCACCGGTGCCGCCCCCGTCGACCAGGTCCAGGGCGGCGTCGGTGACGGCCCGCCGGCTGAGACGTGCCCTAGGCACGCGACGCCCAGGCATCCGCTGGCCCGCGCAGCGAACCGAGGAACTCGAGCGTGGCGGGAACGGTGATGTCGGGCCGCTGCGCGTGCGGGTAGTGCCCGGCGTCCGGGACCAGTTCGGTGGTCACGCCAGCCGGCCCGTTGAGCCCGGCGAGCCACTCGTTCTCGGCGGCGGGATCCTTGTAGTCCGGGTCGCCGGTGCCGATGAAGGCGCGGATCGGGGCCGTGATCTCGCCGAGCCTGGCCTCAACAACCGAGTGGTCGAGGCTGAGCGCGAGGTCGCGGAATGAGCGCAGCCGGCCGGGTTCGCCCAGGCTGCTGCGGATGGCGGCCACGTGCTCTGGCAGCCACGGGGCCCGAACGCCGCGGTTGAGCGAACGGTAGTAGCCGGCCCAGAAGGCCGCTCCCCACGGCTTGGCGATCGCCGCGCGGTAGAGCGTGCGGTTCATCATGTGGACGAAACGGGACGCCGACGGTTCGCGCAGCATCGGGCCGTAGAGCACCAGGCCGGCAATTGCGGCCGGGCGCTCGGCGGCCGCCCAGGCCGCAGCGGCGGCACCCATCGAGTTGCCGAGCACCACCGCGGGGACGCCGAGTTCGTCGATCAGGGCGAGGATGTCCAGGGCTGTCGGGACGTCGCCGTGGGTGCGGAACGTGGTGTCGCTCTGGCCGTGGCCGCGGAGGTCCATCACGGCGACGCGGTGGCCGGCCGCCAGCAGCGGCGGCACCAGTTCCCGGAAGCTGGAGCGGAGGTCACCCATGCCGGGAACGGCGACCACGAGCGGGCCGGAGCCCTCGACCGAGTAGGCGATGCGTCCTTCCGGACGGGCCAGGTAGTGCACGCGCAAATACTGCGCTGACGGAGGGGTTGACGTGTCCATAGCCAAAAGGCTAATGCCATTAGCCTAGATGTGCAAGAGCCACTTTCTTCAGCTGGCGTACACGGCCAACCAGGCCAACGGGTCGGTGGGCTCGGTTCCCCCGAGCAGGATCTCGAAGTGCAGGTGCGGCCCGGTGCTTTGCCCGGTGCTTCCGACATTGCCGACGAGTTCGCCGGCCGTGACGGCCTGGCCCGCGCTCAACTGGAGCGAGCCCCGGATCATGTGCCCATAGACGCTGCTGACCTGGCGTCCGCCGATGATGTGGTCGATGACCGCGTGCACGCCGAGGCCGCCGTCGTCAACGGCGGAGACGGAGCGGACGACGCCGTCGGCGATGACCTGGATCGGGGACCCGACGCCGGGAGTGAGGTCGGCGCCCTTGTGGAACGTCGAGCAGCCCGCGCACGGGGCTTCGCGGGGACCATAGCTCCCGCTGACGGCCGTGGACGCTGACACCGGCCACAGTACGAGGCCGGAGGCGGTGTACGCGGCGGGCGCAGCGGCCGGGACGGCCAGCGGCGGGGGAACGGCGACGGTGTAGCCGTCGTGGGCAACCAGCGCGGGCGAGCCGGTGCCGGATTCGAGGGTTTGCACGGCCGCGACGACGGCGCCGGCCGGCGCGGTGGCAAGTACCTGGGCGCTGGCGGCCGCGGCCGGGACCGAGCAGGTGATGGCCATCAGGGCCACCGCGAGCATGGCGCCGCCGGCGGCGAGGCGGGTCCGCAGCGGCGAACGGAGCGAGTCCTGGTGCCGAATGCCGGCGCTCCGCGCAGACCGGGTGCGGCCACGGGGACGGGTGGGGACGTCGCTGGGCGAAGCGTGCCTGGGCGTGCGGGCAGAGGGCAGGGAGGAGGTAGGGGGCATGATGGTGCGACGAGGTGTGGGTCGGGGTGGATGGCGCAGCGAGTGGCGCGAAAGGCCGGGCGTGCGCAACGGGTATCCGAATACGGTACGCTGCGGGCCTGAAAAACCCCTGACCGGCCACGATCCCGTCCGGCCACGATCCCGTCCGGTACGACCGGGCCGGGCGCATCCGCTGGCCGGACGAGAGGTTACCGGGGCTGCATCCGGATCGCGCCGTCGAGCCGGATGGTCTCCCCGTTCAGCATCGGGTTCTCGATGATGTGCCGCACCAGGGCGGCGTACTCTGCCGGGTCCCCGAGGCGCGCCGGGTGCGGTACCTCGGCCCCGAGTGAATCGCGGACCTCCTGTGGCAAGGCGCGCAGCATCGGGGTGTCGAAGGTACCCGGCGCGATGGTCATCACCCGGATCAGCGACTTGGCGAATTCCCGGGCCAGCGGCAGGGTCATAGCGGCGACAGCACCCTTCGACGCCGAGTACGCAGCCTGCCCGATCTGCCCGTCGAACGCGGCGACGGATGCGGTGTTCACGATCACCCCGCGTTCCGGAGTCGGCCCGACCGGCTCGGTGGCCTGCATCGCGGCAGCGGCCAGCCGGATGGCGTTGTAGGTTCCGACCAGGTTCACCCGGATCACCCGCTCGAAGTCCTCCAGCGGCTGCGGGCCGTCGCGGCCGACAGTCCGGGCGCTCGGCGCGATACCGGCGCAGTTCACCACGATGCGCAGGGGGCCGAGCACGGTCGCCGCCTCGACGGCGTTGTGCACGTCGCCCGCGCTGGTGACATCGCCGGCGACGAACACGGCGCGGGAGCCGAGCGCCGCGACGATCTCGTTCCCGGGGGCGCCGGGCAGGTCCAGCAGAACGACGGCCGCCCCGGCGTCGTGCAGCGCGGTGGCGGTGGCCAGTCCGAGGCCGGACGCGGCTCCGGTGACCAGCGCGGAGCATCCGTGGATCAACACCTCAGAGCCTCTCGATGATGGTGGCGTTGGCCATTCCGCCGCCCTCACACATGGTCTGCAGGCCGTAGCGCCCGCCGAAGGACTCGAGCTCGTTGAGCAGCGTGCCGAGCAGCCGGGTGCCGGAAGAGCCGAGCGCATGCCCGAGCGCGATCGCGCCGCCGCTCGGGTTGACCTTGTCGGGATCAGCGCCGACGTCCCGCTGCCAGGCCAGTGGGACGCAGGCGAACGCCTCGTTCACCTCGTACACGTCGAGGTCGCCGATGCCGAGGCCGGACCGCTCGAGGATCCGCCTGGTCACCGGGATGACCCCGGTCAGCATGAGCAGCGGGTCGCTCCCGGTGACGGCGAAGCTGTGGAACCGGGCGCGCGGGATGAGCCCGAGCCCGGCGGCGCGGTCGGCGCTCATGATCAGGGCAGCGGATGCGCCGTCGGTCAGCGGTGAGGAATTGCCCGCGGTGATCTTCCAATCCAGTTTCGGAAAACGCTCAGCCAGGAGCGGCGTGTAGAAGGAGGGCTTCAGTCCGGCCAGGCCGTTGGCCGTTGTGCCGACCCGGATTGTCTCGTCGGTGGTGACGACGGTGCCGTCCGGAGTAGTGACCGCGACGATCTCATTGGCGAAGTTGCCGCTGTCGGAGGTGACGGTGGCCAGCCGGTGCGAGCGCGCGGCGAAGTTGTCGAGCTGTTCGCGGCTGAGGCCCCACTGGGCGCTGATCAGTTCGGCGGAGACGCCCTGGCTGACCAGGCCTTCGGGGTAGCGCTCGTGCATCAGCGTGCCGAACGGGTCCGGCCTGCCGTCGCCATCACCGTCGCCGTCGTCCCTCGACGAGCCGAGCGGAACCCGGCTCATCGACTCCACCCCGCAGGCGATGACCACCTCGTACTGCCCGGCAATCACGCCCTGGGCCGCGAAGGTCGCAGCCTGCTGGCTGGAGCCGCACTGCCGGTCGATGGTGGTCCCCGGCACAGTCTCCGGGAAGCCAGCAGACAACAACGCGGTGCGCGAGATGTTGTAGCTCTGCTCGCCGACCTGGCTGACGCATCCGCCGATCACGTCGTCGACAAGCGCCGGGTCGAGGTCGTTGCGGCTGACCAGTTCGGCGAGCACGCCGGCCAGGAGGTCGGCCGGGTGCACGCCGGAGAGGGCGCCACCGGGCTTGCCCCGGCCGGAGGGGGTGCGAACCACATCGATGATGACTGCATCGTTGCTCATGAGGCCCAGCCTAGGCCGACTGCCGCGCGGCGAGCAGGGCGGTGGGCGAGAGCCGGCGGCGCTCAGGCGGGCGGCGCACGCCGGCGGCGCTCGTAGCTGCCTCCGGGAGCGGTCAGCCGGAGAGGGCCCACATGGCGACTGCGCTGGCTGCGGCGACATTGAGCGAATCGATGCCGTGCTTCATCGGGATCTGCACCACAGTGTCCGCCGCGGCCAGGGCCTCCTCGGTGAGGCCGGGGCCCTCAGCGCCGAGGACCAAAGCCAGCCGTTCGTGGGACGAGCCGTCGAAATCGCGGAGGCTGACGGCATCCGCCGTCAATGCCAGCGCGGCGACGTGGAAGCCGTGCCGGCTGAGTAACTCGCGGGTGGCGGCCCAGTCGCCGGCACGAGTCCACGGCACTTGGAGCACGGTGCCCATCGAGACGCGGATGGCGCGGCGGTAGAACGGGTCGGAGCAGCGCGGGGTGACCAGGACGGCGTCCGCGCCGATAGCGCCGGCTGAACGGAAAATGGCGCCCACGTTGGTGGGGTCCGCGACGTTTTCGAGGATCACGATGCGCCGGGCATGCTCGAGGAGTTCGTCGGGGTCCGGCAGCGCCGGCCGGTGCATGGAAGCGATCAGGCCGCGGTGCAGGATGTAGCCGGTGAGTTCGGCGAGGAGCTCGCCGGGTCCGGAGAACACCGGGACGGTGGCGCCGACCAGGGCGACCGCCTCATCGACCGTGCCGCCGAGGGCGAGCACCGAGCGCGGGAGGTGGCCGGAGGCGAGCGCGCGCTCGAGCACGAGCGCCGATTCGGCCAGATAGAGGCCGTGCTCGCTGCCGCGCGCCTTCTTGAGCGCGACATCGGTGAGGTGGGAATAGTCGGCCAGCCGCGGATCGCTGAGGTCACTGATCTCGATCACGGGCACCCCAGAATCCTACCGAGGCGGCGGTGGGGCGAAGCCGCCTCAGCGCAGCGGTCCTGTCCCGGCCAAGCGTCGTGGCACGCGTCATCCGAGGGCCACGTGCATAACTCCTGCTATCCGCGATTCCACGGGAACAACATCCGCGGAATGCAGCGGAAGTGGAGACCCGCCGTCGACGAATTGCAGGAGTTGCGCACCGGGGCGGCAATCACGGCAGCGGGGCCCGGCCCGGAAGCCCGGCAGCAATACCGGACGCACGACGGCAGCACGGGGGCGGCGGCCACGGCAGCGGGGCCCTGCCCGGACGCACGACGGCAGCACGGGGGCGGCGGCCACGGCAGCGGGGCCCGGCCCGGAAGCACGGCGGCAGCACGGAGTCGCCTCAGCGCAGCCGTCCTGTCACGGGACTGGCATCGTGGCACGCGTCATCCGAGGGCCACGTGCATAACTCCTGCTATCCGCGGTCCCACCGGAACTATATTCTCGGAATGAAGCGGAAGTGGAGACCCGCCGTCGACGAATTGCAGGAGTTACGCACGGGGGGGGCGGCGGCCACGGCAGCGGGCCCGGCCCGAAGCCCGGCGAAAGCACAGAGCCGCCTCAGCGCAGCCGTCCTGTCGCGGCGGCAGAACCGGGGGGCGCGGCGGCAGCGGGGCACCGCCCGGAATCACCCAGCAGCGCCCGGAGGGCGCGTGCCCTCCGGGCGCCGGAGGCGCCAGTCAGACAGCGAATGGGTCGGGCGTCAGCGTGTACTTCGTGGAGAGGTACTCGTGGATTCCCTCGAAACCGCCCTCTCGGCCGAGCCCGGACTGCTTGACCCCGCCGAACGGCGCCGCGGCGTTGGAGATCACGCCCAGGTTCAGGCCCATCATGCCGGTCTGGAGGCGATCGATCATCCGCTGCCCACGTGCGAGGTCCCGGGTGTACACGTAACTGACCAGCCCGTATTCGGTGTCGTTGGCGATGCGCACGGCATCGTCCTCGTCGGTGAACGGGGTGATCGAGAGCACCGGCCCGAAGATCTCTTCGCGCAGGATGTCGCTTCCCGGTTTCACCCCGGAGATCACGGTCGGCTCGTAGAACGTTCCCTCGCCCTCGATGGCCGACCCGCCGGTGAGCAGGGTCGCGCCACGACCGACGGCGTCCTGGACCAGCGCCGCAGCCTTCGCGACCGCCTTGTCGTCGATCAGCGGCCCGATGGTCACGCCGTCTTCGGTGCCACGGCCGATCGTGAACGCCTTGACCTTGTCGGTGACGCGGCGGGCGAACTCGTCGGCGATCGACTCGTGCACGATGAACCGGTTCGCGGCGGTGCAGGCCTGCCCGATGTTGCGGAATTTGGCCGCGATCGCGCCGGCGACGGCCTTGTCCAGGTCGGCGTCCTCGAACACGACGAACGGGGCGTTGCCGCCGAGCTCCATCGAGGTGCGCAGCACTCCCTGCGCCGACTGCTTGATCAGGTTCTGCCCGACCGGCGTCGAGCCGGTGAACGAGAGCTTGCGCAGTCGCGGGTCGGCGATGATCGGCGCGGACACCTCTGACGTCTGCGATGTCGTGATCACATTGACCACGCCCGCGGGGAGGCCCGCCTCGGCCAGCAGCGCCACCAGGAACAGGGTGCTCAGCGGGGTCAGCGCCGCCGGCTTGATCACGACGGTGCAGCCCGCGGCGAGCGCGGGAGCGATCTTGCGGGTGGCCATGGCGAGGGGGAAGTTCCACGGGGTGATCAGGTAGCACGGGCCGACCGGATGCTGCGACACGATCATCCGCCCGGTGCCCTCCGGGTTGGTCCCGTAGCGGCCGGTGATCCGCACCGCCTCCTCGCTGAACCAGCGCAGGAACTCGCCCCCGTAGGCGACCTCGCCGAGCGACTCGGCCAGCGGCTTCCCCATCTCCAGGGTCATCAGCAGTGCGAAGTCGTCCTTGCGCTCCTGCAGCAGGTCGAAGGTGCGGCGCAGGATCTCCCCGCGCACCCGCGGCGGAGTCGCCGCCCAGCTCTCCTGCGCGGCGACGGCCGCGTCGAGGGCCGCCGCGCCATCGGCGACAGATGCATCGGCGATGGTCTTGACGACCTTGCCGGTCGCCGGGTCCTGCACGGTGAGGGTGCGCCCACCCACAGCGTCCACCCACTCCCCATTGATGAACAGCTGGCCGGGCACGCGCGCGAGAAGCGCTGCCTCCGCGTTCGACGTGGTGCTCTCTACCGTGGTCTGGGACATGTTTCCTCCTTGAAAAGTCTGGGTCAAATCTATCGGCTTAGGCCGTCCGACTCCGCGACCGCATTGGTGCAGCGGATGCGACGGCTTCAGCCGGCACACAACCGCAGTGAGCGCCGGACGATGTGCGCAAGGCGCGGGCAGCTCAAATTCGATAATAGAACTTCGCGTTCGATAGAGGGACGCTCCGCCGTCGATGGGAGAATACCGACGTGACCTCCTCCCCCGCTGCGCGCGCCGCTGCCACGACGCCGCATTCGCAGACCCTGTCGCGCGGCATCCGCGTGCTGGAGATCCTCGCGGAGTCGGACACCCCGCTGAGCATCGCCGAGCTCTCCGCAGCCCTGGGCGTGCACCGTTCGATCGCCTACCGCATCCTTCGGACGCTGGAAGATCATGGTCTCGTCATTCGGGATGCCGCCGGTGCGGTGCTGCTCGGACCCCGCATGGCCGCTCTCGCCCGGGGCGTCTCCCGCGACCTGCAGGCCGCTGCGCTGCCCGAACTGACCGCGGTGGCCAATGAGCTCGGGATGACGGCGTTCGTGGCGGTGCTCGACCGCGACGAGGTCGTCACGCTGGTCAGTGTCGAGCCGAGGCACGCCCACGCGACCGTCGCGCAGCGGCCGGGCACGCGGCATCCGCTCGCTGTCGGTGCGCCGGGTATCGCGATCCAGTCCAGCTTGAGCGCCGCCCAATTGGCGATGCTGGCCCCGAGCGAGGTGCGTTCGGATGCCGCGCGGGAGGTCCGTGAGATCGGCTTCGCGCGCAGCCATGACGAGGTGATCCCCGGGATGTCCTCTGTGGCGGTGCCGCTGGTGCTCCCCGGCCGGGCGCCGGCCGCCGTGGCGGTGGTGTACATCGCCAACGGCCAGGACGCCGCCACCGCCGCAGCCCGGCTCGCCGTTGCAGCGGCGGCCATCCGCACCGACCTCGGCTGAGTCACGGCGGCGGCCCGAACCGGCACCTCTGCAGGCCCGAAGGTGCACCCCGCAGGCCCCGACGCGCGCCCGGCGCAGGCCCGAACGGGCACCCCTGGGGCCCCCAACAGGAACCCTTGCATTCGCCGCGCGATCGTATATCATTTGAAATACGAACGCAGCGCCGCGAGAGGAACTCATGTCGCAGGACCCCACACCATTCGCCGTGACCCCGGGGAAGGTGATCGCACTGCACCTGAACTATCCCTCCCGCATCGCGCAGCGCGGCCGCGTTCCGGAGCAGCCCTCCTATTTCCTGAAGCCGGGCACGTCGGTGAGCGCATCCGGCACCCCGATCGAACGCCCGGCCGGCACCGAGCTGCTCGCCTTCGAGGGTGAGATCGCCCTGGTCATCGGCCGGAGCATCCGTCGGGTGAACCCGGAGGAGGGCTGGGCCGCGGTCTCGGGCGTCACCGCCGCGAACGACTTCGGCGTCTACGACCTGCGCCACGCCGACAAGGGCTCGAACCTGAAGTCCAAGGGCGGCGACGGGTTCACCCCGCTCGGCCCGGCGGTGATCAACGCATCAGACGTCGAACCGGATGCCCTCCGCGTGCGCACCTGGGTCAACGGCGAGTTGGTGCAGGAGGACACGACGTCGGAATTGGCCTTCCCGTTCGGCCGACTGGTCGCCGACCTCTCGCAGTTGATGACGCTGGAGCCGGGCGACGTGATCCTCACCGGAACGCCAGCCGGATCCTCCGTGGTCCAGCCCGGCGACGTCGTCGAGGTCGAAGTGGATGCCCCGACCGCGCCCGGCGCGCCCAGCACCGGGCGACTGGTCACGCCGGTCGTCGCGGGCACGGTTCCGATGGCCGAATTCGGCGCCGGCCCCCAGATCGACGACCTGCAGCGGGCCGAGGCATGGGGGTCCGCGGAGGCTGCCGGGCTCCCGGTGGTCGAGCCTGTCGAGACCCGCCCGTCCGCCCTCCTCACCGACGAATTGAAGGCGAAAATCAACTCCGTCGGCACCGCCACCCTCAGCGCCCAGCTGCGCAAGCGGGGGCTGAACAACGTTTCGATCGACGGGCTCCAGTCCACCCGGCCGACCGCTCGCCTGGTCGGCCTGGCACGCACCCTGCGGTTCATTCCCAACCGGGAGGATCTCTTCGCTTCCCACGGCGGCGGCTACAACGCACAAAAGCGCGCCTTCGATTCGCTGGGTCCGGGCGACGTGCTGGTGATCGAGGCCCGCGGCGAGACCGGCACCGGCACGGTCGGCGACATCCTCGCCCTCCGTGCCCAGGTCAACGGCGCTGCCGGCCTGGTAACGGATGGCGGGGTACGCGACGTGGCCGCCGTCTCCGCCCTCGAGATCCCCACGTACTTCGCCAACGCGCATCCGGCGGTGCTCGGCCGCAGGCATGTGCCCTGGGACACCGACCTCACCATCGCCTGCGGCGGCGCGGCCGTGCAGCCCGGTGACGTGATCGTCGGCGACGCCGACGGGGTGCTGGTGATCCCGGCGCGGCTGATCGAGGAAGTCGTCGCAGACGCGATCGAGCAGGAGCGCGAGGAAACCTTCATCGCCCTCATGGTCGCGGCCGGTGAGGGAGTCGATGGACTGTATCCGATGAACGCGGAGTGGAAGGGACGGTACCAGGAATGGCTGCGGAAGTAGCGGACTGGACACTTCGGCACCCCCAGGACGGCACCGTGCCGACCACCGGCGCCCGCTCGACCACCGGCGTCAGCAAGTCGCAGCTGGCCTACCAGTGGATCAAGGCACGCATCACCGACGGCACCTTCACGCCGGGATACCGGCTGGTGCTCGGCACCATCGGCAAGGAATTGGGCATCAGCGTCGTTCCGGTGCGGGAGGCCGTCCGCCGGCTGGAGGCCGAGAGACTCGTTACCTTCGAGCGCAATGTGGGCGCCCAGGTCGCAATGATCGAGGAGACCGAATACCTCTTCACGATGCAGACCCTGAGCGTCGTCGAGGGCGTCGCGACCGCCCTGTCCGCGCCTTTCATCACCGCCGTCGACATCGCACGAGCCCGCACGGTCAACCAGGCGATGAACGCCTCCCTCGACGACCTCGATCCGCACCGGTTCACCGAACTCAACCTCGAGTTCCATTCGATCCTGTTCGAGGACTGCCCGAACCCGCACATCCTCGACCTCGTGCACCGCGGCTGGAACCGGATGAATGTCCTGCGCGACTCGACGTTCAGCTTCGTGCCCGGTCGGGCTCGCGAATCCGTCGCGGAGCACGAGAACCTGCTGCGCCTGATCGAGTCCGGAGCGGATGCGCTCGTGCTCGAGTTGGCCGCGCGCGGCCACCGCACCGGCACGCTGGATGCCTTCCTCGCCTACCAGGCCTCACACCAGGCGCCAGAGGCCACGCCCCTCTCCGCTGACCCGACCGCCGCAACACGAAAGAGAGCCTGACCATGGCCCAGCCGACCGCGCCCGGGCAGACCGCATCCGTGCGGACCACCCACTATTTCCCCGAGAACCTGCCAACGAGCATCCGTCACTTCATCAACGGCGAGTTCGTCGACAGCCTGGGCGGCGCGACATTCGACGTGCTCGACCCGGTGTCGAACCAGACCTACGCCACGGCTGCCGCCGGGCAGAAGGAAGACATCGACCTCGCCGTCAGAGCGGCGACCGACGCATTCAGGAACGGCCCCTGGCCACGGATGCTTCCCCGCGCTCGCGCCCGGGTGCTGAACCGGATCGCCGACGCCATCGAAGCCCAGGATGCCCGGCTCGCCGAGCTCGAGTGCTTCGACACCGGGCTGCCGATCACGCAGGCCCTCGGCCAGGCGCAGCGGGCGGCCGAGAACTTCCGGTTCTTCGCCGACCTGATCGTTGCGCAGACCGACGACGCCTTCTCGGTTCCGGGTCGCCAGCTCAACTACGTCAACCGCAAGCCGGTGGGCGTGGCCGGGCTGATCACCCCGTGGAACACGCCGTTCATGCTGGAAAGTTGGAAGCTCGCCCCCGCGCTGGCGTCCGGCTGCACCGTGGTACTGAAACCTGCCGAGTTCACGCCGCTGTCGGCGAGCCTGTGGGCGGAGATCTTCCGCGATGCAGGGGTGCCGGAGGGGGTGTTCAACCTGGTCAACGGTCTCGGCGAGGAGGCGGGGGATGCGCTGGTGAAGCACCCAGGTGTGCCGCTCATCTCGTTCACCGGCGAGACCACAACGGGGCAGACCATCTATCGCAACTGCGCCGCCAACCTCAAGGGCATGTCGATGGAACTCGGCGGAAAATCGCCGGCCGTCGTCTTCGCCGACGCCGACCTCGATGCGGCCATCGATTCGACCCTGTTCGGCGTCTTCTCGTTGAACGGCGAGCGCTGCACCGCCGGGTCGCGCATCCTCGTGGAACGGAGCATCTACGACGACTTCTGCGAGCGCTACGCCGCCCGCGCCGCACACATCGTCGTCGGCGACCCGCATGACCCGGCGACGGAGGTCGGCGCGCTCGTGCACCCCGAGCACTACGACAAGGTGATGAGCTATGTCGAGATCGGCAAGGGCGAGGGCCGGCTGCTGGCCGGCGGCGGACGCCCGGAAGGACTGCCCGACTGGCTGGCCGGCGGCAACTACGTCTCCCCCACCGTCTTCGCCGATGTCGCGCCGAGCGCCCGCATCTTCCAGGAGGAGATCTTCGGGCCGGTGGTGGCGATCACGCCGTTCGACACCGAGGAGGAGGCCCTGGCGCTGGCCAACGGCGTCAAGTACGGCCTGGCGGCGTACATCTGGACCAGCACCCTCGAACGCGCGCACAGGTTCGCGCAGTCCGTCGACTCTGGCATGGTCTGGCTGAACTCGCACAACGTGCGCGACCTCCGCACACCGTTCGGCGGGGTGAAGGCATCAGGCCTCGGCCACGAGGGCGGATACCGGTCGATCGACTTCTACACCGAGCAGCAGGCCGTGCACATCACCCTGGGGGAGGTGCACACCGCCCGCTTCGGCGCCCACTGAGACGGTGGTCGAGCCTGTCGAGACCCGATCGCGACAGGCTCGATCACCGCGACAAGCTCGATCACCGCGACCCACTCAACGAGGAGACCCCATGGCCGACCACAATCCCAACCCCATCCCCACGCCGTCCTCTGTGCCGCCGGACATCCTGCGCTGCGCCTACATGGAGCTGATCGTCACCGACCTCGCGAAGTCGCGTGAGTTCTATGTCGACATCCTCGGGCTGTACGTGACCGAGGAGACGGACACCGAGATCTACCTCCGCTCATTCGAGGAGTTCATCCACCACAACCTGGTGCTGAAGGAGGGGCCGGTCGCCGCCGCCGCCGCGTTCTCCTACCGGGTGCGGAGCCCGAAGGACCTCGACCTGGCGGTCGCGTTCTACACCGAACTCGGATGCCGCGTCGAGCGCCGCTCGGAGGGGTTCGTGACGGGCATCGGCGACTCGGTGCGGGTCGAGGACCCGCTCGGCTTCCCGTATGAGTTCTTCTACGACGCCCTGCACGTCGAGCGCCTCGCCTGGCGCTACGAATTGTACGGCCCGGGCGCCCTGGTGCGTCTGGACCACTTCAACCAGGTCACGCCAGACGTGCCCCGCGCCCGCAAGTACATGGAAGACCTCGGCTTCCGGGTCACCGAGGACATCCAGGATGAAGACGGTGTGACCTACGCCGCCTGGATGCGCCGGAAGGACACCGTGCACGACACCGCGCTCACCGGCGGCGACGGTCCGCGGATGCATCACATCGCGTTCTCGACGCACGAGAAGCACAACATCCTCTACATCTGCGACAAACTCGGCGCGCTGCGGAAGTCGGACCTGATCGAACGCGGCCCCGGACGCCACGGCGTCTCCAACGCGTTCTACCTCTACCTTCGCGACCCCGACGGTCACCGGATCGAGATCTACACCCAGGACTACTACACCGGCGACCCGGATAACCCCGTCGTCACCTGGGATGTGCACGACAACCAGCGTCGCGACTGGTGGGGTAACCCGGTTGTCCCGAGCTGGTACACCGATGCCTCCCCGGTGCTCGACCTGGACGGTACACCGCAGCCTCTGGTCACCCGCCACGACCCGGGCGAACTCGATGTCACGATCGGCGCGGACGGGTTCTCGTACACTCGCAAAGATGACACCGAAAAGGGCTTCAAGCTCGGGAACACGCTCTAGAAATGCTTGATTCATCAGTCATTGGGGAGATCGCCGACGAACTCGTGGAGGCCGGTAGAACCCGGGCCACCGTCCCCCTGCTGACCGTTCGCCATCCCGGCATGACGGTCGACGACGCCTATGCCGTGCAAAGACTGTGGGCGGAACGCGGTGTCGCGGCCGGCCGCCGTCTCGTCGGACGCAAGATCGGCCTCACCTCCAAGGTCATGCAGGTTGCCACCGGCATCACCGAACCCGACTACGGCGTGATCTTCGGTGACGAAGTCCACCAGAACGGTGCGAGCATCCGCTTCGACAGCTTCTCGAACGTGCGGATCGAGGTCGAACTGGCGTTCGTGCTCGGCAAGCCGCTCAGCGGGCCCGACTGCACGATCTTCGACGTGCTGGCTGCGACGGACTATGTCGTGCCGGCCCTCGAGATCCTCAGCTCCCGCATCGAGATGGCGGGCCGCACCATCGTCGACACCATCTCGGACAACGCGGCGATGGGCGGCATGGTGCTCGGCGGCAACCCGGTGAAGGTCGGGGACGTCGACCTGCGCTGGGTGTCAGCCCTGCTCTACCGCAACCAGACCATCGAGGAGACGGGAGTGGCCGCGGCGGTGCTCGGTCACCCCGCTGCGGGCGTCTACTGGCTGGCCAACAAACTCGCCCAGCACGGCGCCGGTCTGAAGGCCGGCGAGATCATCCTGGCCGGCTCGTTCACCCGGCCGATGTGGGTGGAGAAGGGCGACACCGTGCACGCCGACTATGGACCACTAGGAGCAATCACATGCCGATTCGAGTGAGCGCCGAGCGCACCTTCCGCGACGCGCTGGCGAGCGCGACCCGGCCGCAGATCGGGATGTGGGTGTGCTCCGGTAGTCCCCTCGTCGCCGAGATCTGCGCGGGAAGCGGGCTCGACTGGCTGCTGATCGACACCGAACACAGCCCGAACGGGCTGGAGTCGACGCTCAGCCAGTTGCAGGCCGTGCACGGGTACCCGATCGTTCCGCTGGTGCGCGCCCCGACCGGAGAGCGCGTCATCGTGAAGCAACTCCTCGACCTCGGTGCGCAGAACCTGCTGATCCCGATGATCGACACCGCCGACCAGGCCCGCGACATGGTGGCAGCGGTGCGGTACCCGCCGCAGGGCGTCCGCGGGGTCGGCAGCGCCCTCGCCCGGGCTTCGCGCTGGAACCGCATCGAGGATTATCTTGCCAATGCCAACGAGACGATTGCCCTGTTCGTACAGATCGAGACAACGGATGCCGTGGCGAACGTCGCCGAGATCGCCGCCGTCACGGGCATCGACGGCCTCTTCGTCGGCCCGTCGGACCTTGCGGCGTCCATGGGCCTGCTCGGCCAGCAGGACCACCCCGACGTCATCGCGGCCGTCTCGCACTGCATCCGCACGGTGTCCGCGCTCGGCAAACCCGTGGGCGTCAACGCGTTCGCGCCGGCCACGGCAGGGCGCTACCTCGACGCAGGGGCCGACTTCGTGCTGGTGGGCGCGGATGTGGCGATTCTCGCCCGGGCATCAGAGAAACTCGCGGAGACCTTCATGGGCGCAGGCCCGGGCGCCGAAGCGGAACCACGGCCCAGCTACTGAACAGGAGAGGGGGCGGTCACGACCCGAATACGCGACCGCCCCAGGGGTTGGTGCGCTTCACCAACCCAGTTCGGTGATCAGTGCCAAATTCTCCTCGTTCATCGGCTCTCCCCGTTGCACCGGCTGTGGAGTGGTGTGGCTGGCCAGGAAGTCGACTTCGTCCGGATCCACGAGTTCCGGCGTGTCGACGGACGCCGGCACGCTCACCAGCGGACTGCCGTAACCGACGGTGAGCTGTGCCCTCACCGGAACTCCTCCCTCGTCGATGATCGGAATATCGACCAGATCGTTCGTGCGCCGACTCGGGAGGGCGTTCGAATAATCCATCAGTGCGCTGCCGATATCACTACCCGTCAGAATCGACCCACCGGTATGAAAGATGCGCATCATGTCGGACCTCCGTTGCTCTCGATGCGAACATCAAGCCGGGGTCAGGGGCTCTATCCAGATTTTACTCCCGGGCCCGACAATACGCACCGGGGACATTCAATTGCTACAGGTCAAACGAATGCCTGACCACATCGTCCGCGACCTGCACCAGTGGGAGCCGGTGCGACCGGGCATAGTCACGAAGGACAGTGAAGGCCTCGTCCATGTCGACCTGGCGCCGGTGGGCCACCACTCCCTTGGCCTGCTCGATCGTGACCCGGCTGTTGAGCGCATGCTGGAGTTGCTGCCTGGCCAGGTCGCTCTCACGGATTGCGCGTTCCTGAAGAATGCTGATGGTCGCCACATCGGCGAGCGCCTGCACCATCCTCGAGTCGCGCTCGTCGAGTCCTCCGGTTTCGTCCCAGAACAGGTTGAGCGACCCGATCATGTCGTCCCGTAGTCGCAGCGGTGCGGCATGGAGTGAGATGAATCCCTGCTCCAGCGCACCACTCCGGAACTGTGGCCACTTCTCCGTCAGGACTCGCAGGTCGTCGACGGATACCGAACGGCCCGTGGTGTAGCACTCGAAGCAGGGACCGCCGCCCAGGCGCAGTTGCAGGAGTTCCACGAGCCGGCTGCGTTCATTGGTGGACGCGACGACTTCAAGATCGCCGCTCTCATCGGCCAACAGGATGCCTCCCGCCGACGCTCCGAAGAGCATCGCGCAATTCTCCATGAGGGTGTGGAGCATATCAACAACGTCGTAGCCGACGACCAGCGTGTCGGCCAATGTCACAAAGGTCTCGACGAGTTGAGTGTCGCGCATGTTTGCCGCCATGATCCGATCCTAAATCTCAGGGTTGTTCGAAGAGAGGTCAAGTCGCCGTTCGACGATTTCAGTCGCGACCTCGCGCACAGATCGACCCGCGGAGAACGCGTGGCCCCGGATGACGATCAAGGCGTCGGACGCCGAGAGGCCCAGCTGTGCCAATACCATCCCGGTCGCCTGGTGGACGACTCGTCGTGAGAGCCGGGCATCCGTTTCGGGGTCGTCCAACCCGTACCGATCGCTCTCGCTCAGCGCCTTGCGCAACACCTGTCTGGCGGCGATCGCGGCCAGCCCCTCCGCCCCTTCGACTTGGGTCTCGGTGAGGGAGCCGGGTTCCCGCGCGTACAGGTCGACAGCCCCGATGACGAGGGAACCCACGATCAGCGGGAAGGCGAACAGCGCCCCGACGCCGTCATTCCGGATGGCCTCGCTGAAGACGGGCCAGGATGATTGGGATCCGCGTTGGACGTCGCCCGTCAGGACCGGCCGCCTGGTGGAACGGGCCTGCCAGCAGGGTCCCTCACCGATGTCGATCTGGAGTTCGTCGAGCCGTGCAGCCTGCTTGTCTGACGCGCAGACGGTCTCAGTTCCGAACGTTTCGCCCAGGATCGAGACGGCGGCGCCGGCAACCGGCAGCGCACCGACGAAGGGCGCACACAGGCTGGTCTTACGCTCATACGCGTTCGACAGCTCGTCCGCGGCAGCGGCGAAGCCCGCTCGCTCTGGCTCGTCTTCAGGATAGTCCGATGCCGCGTCCACGGCGTGGAAAGCCGACACCGACCAGCGTTCAGCCCGGCCGGTCGCCCGGGTGGTCGCCGTGCCCTTCTTCCGGCTCCGGCACCAGTTGCAGTCCGCCTGCGCTGTTCGCGGTGACCAGCAACTCATCGATCCAGGCGCGGTTGAGGGTCGGCTGCCGGCTGCCGTTGAACACGAATTGGAGCGGGATGCTCGGATGCAGCCAGATCGTGCTCCGTCCGCCCCCACCTTCGGAGCCGTGTTGCCACGACATGGCGAACTTCTCATCCCGGCGCAATTTGGCCAGGATCGCGACTTTGAGGTGGGCGAGCGCCCGGTCCTCGATCTCGATCGCAGTGCCCGCCGAACCGTAAATCAGCTTGCCCATGGTGTCCTCGCTGTTTCGTCCCCGGGATGGCTCGAAAGCGGTGACGAACGGAGCTACTCCAGGTCCTCATCCTCGAATATAGAGGTGTCGGGAGCCGGAGTCATAGTGGCAACGTTGGGATGGTCCAGGGTGCGAACCCGGTCTTGAAGTCGACCCACCGTGTCGCCGGTGTCCGGATCCGGGTATCCGCTTTCCACGTGGACCGCGGAAAGCTGGCTGGCCGGCCCGACCACCAGCCGCACCGTGAGCACGTCACCGTTCGTGTCGACGGCCGGCACCTCGACAACGTCGGCGTTCTGGCTGCGACCGAGCGCCGCGGTGAGATCCACCAATGCGTCCGCGACCGAGTCGGTGGTCAGGAACGACTCGCCGGCATAGGAAACCCGTTTCATGCCTTCACTGTGACCCCGGTCACCACATCGGCCAATGGGGTTGACGTCACGGAAGAATCAGGCCAGAAAGGCGAGTGCCGCCGGTGTGAACTGGGGCGACGCCAACGCATTCAGGTGGGTGCGGCCGGGGAGTTCGAGGTAGCCGGCGCCTCGCGCGCGGGCGACCTGGTCGACGCCGACCGGGATGGGGTCGGCACCACCGGCGACGTAGAGCACCGGAAGGCCGGGAGCGACGTCGAGGGACGCCCCGGCGACTCCCTGCACACACGCCAACAGGGCGAGCCGGTCGGCACCTGCGTTGACCGCGGCACCCACGACCGCGGTGATCGTCGGGTCGTCCGGAATGACGCCGTCGATGACAAAGCGGCGCACGGCGTCCAGGTCCCAGGTGGCGAAGAGTTCGAGGGGGCCGGCACCGCCGAGCACAATTTTCCGGATCCGCTCGGGCGCCAGCCGGCTGAGCGCCGCAACCACCCGGGAACCCATCGAATAGCCGATCACGTCGACCTGGTCCAGCTCGAGCTGATCGAGCACGGCGACGAGGTCGGCGGCCAGTTGCCGGGGCGCGTAATCTGCGGCGCGGTGCGGCTTGTCGCTGCGGCCGTGGCCGCGGAGGTCGGGGGTGATCGCGCCGCGGCCGGCCTCGCCCAACGCGGCAACCCAGCCGGTGCGGCGCCACGTCGCATCCGCTGTGGACGCGAATCCATGCACCAGCAGTGTCGGCCGGTCGCCTGGCGCGAAGTCGTAGGCGATCCGCACCCCGTCGAGGCGCCGCGCGAAGTCGGTCACTCGCCCGCCCCGCTCCGCGAACCTGCACTTGTTGGGGTTATAACGCACGGATAACCCCAACAAATGCGTACTCGCGGGATCATGCGGCGGGGGTGACGGCGGCGGAGGTGGCGAGTTCGGCACCGGCGTGGGCGAGTTCGGCGAGGGCTGCTTCACTCGCGTCCCGAGCCACACCGGCGACCAGGTCGGTCAGCACGCGCACGCGCTGGCCGTGTTCGAGGGCATCCATGGCCGAGGCGCGCACGCAGTGGTCTGTGGCCAGGCCCACGATGTCGACATCCGTCACGCCGTGCGAGGTGAGTAGCTCACCCACCGTCTCGCCGGTGTCGGTGGTGCCCTCGAAGATGGAATATGCGGGCTTGCCCTGGCCCTTGCGGATATGGAAGGAGACCGTGTCGGTCGCCAGCGCCGGATGGTATTCGGCCCCGGTGGTACCGGCGACGCAGTGCACCGGCCAGCTGGTCACGTAGTCCGGTGCTGCGTCGCGCGCGAAATGGCCGCCGTTGTCGTTGTCGATGTCGTGCCAGTCCCGGGATGCGAAGACGTAGCCGTAGGAGTCGGCATGCTCGGCGAGCAGCCTGCTCACCCCGGCCGCGACCGCGGCACCGCCCTCAACGCCGAGGGCTCCTCCCTCGGTGAAATCGTTCTGCACATCAATGATGAATAGTGCCCGGGTCATGCTTCACTCCTCATTCGTCAGTATCTCTTCGTCAGTGTCCACATCACTGTCTTCCTGAGCGGATGACTTTCGGCGAGTCAGTAGTTGGAAAGGTTGTTCCCGCAGCGGAAGAAACCGGTGGTGATGGTGTCGAGCGCGGTCTTGGCGTTGTCGCTGACATCGCCGAGAGCGTAGATGGCGAAGGTGAGCGGTGTGCCGTCGGCCGAGTGGATGATGCCGGCCAGCGTATACCCGGTGTCGATCCATCCGGTCTTCGCAAAGACCGCGCCGTCGGCCGCGGCGTTGACGCCGCTGAACCGGTCACTGTAGGAGAGTGATCCGGTCTTGCCGGCGACCGGCAAGCCGTCGTAGATGACGCCGAGGTTGCCTTCACGGGCGTTGATCTTGATGAACAGCCGGGTGAGGTAGGACGGCGGCACAGCGTTGTTGTCGCTGAGCCCCGACCCGTCGGCGATGACAATACCGGCGGTGTCGATACCGTACGGCGCCAGGCCGTCGACGGTCGCCTTCTGCAGCGCACCGAACGTGTTTCCGGCGCCGGCCTTGACGGCGGTGAGCCGGGCGAGCATCTCCGCGAGCGCATTGTCGGAGACGATGAGGGCTTGCTGGATCAGGGTGGACACCGGCTGCGACTGCACCGATGCCAGGGCGGCCGCGCCGGCCGGAGCGGTGCCGCGGGTGACCGTGACACCGGGTGCGCCGGCATCGGCCAAGGCGTCGGCGAAGGCGGCGCCGGCCCGCCCGATCGGGTCACCACTGCGCGCCGATGTGCTGCGGGCCGGATTGTCCCGGTCACCGTCGACTTGCAGTGCGGTTATCTCGGGCATGTAACCGTCACGCAGCTCCTTGCGGTTCCAGCTCGGTTCCCATCCCGGGTCGCCGAACATCGAGGAGTCGAGCACCAGGCTGCTGATCGGCGTCCCGGCCGTGGCAGGATCAGCCTGCCAGGCGGCGACGGTCTGGGCGGCCAGCGTGTCCAGGTGCGGCGCGCCCGCATAGGCGGATTCCTGGCCGGAGGGCAGCCGGGACAGGGTGAGGTCTCCCCCTCCGACGAGTACGACGGACCCCGGCTCCGCGCCCCTGGCGACGGTCGTGGTGGCGCGGTAGTCGGGGCCGAGCACGCTCAGAGCGGCGGCCGAGGTGAGTACTTTCAGCACGCTGGCCGTGCGCGAGGGCGTGGTGCCGCCCCGGTCGAACAGCACTTCACCGGTGGTTGCGTTGGTCACCTGGGCCTGGAAGTTGGCGAGCCTCGGGTCGGTGGCCAGCCCGGCGACGGAGCACGTGCGCACCCGGCTCGCTGCGGTGGCGGCGCCAGGCACCGGGCGCGGAGGCGGTGTGGTAATCGTGGGGGTGGGCGAGACGGCGACGATCGCCCGCGGGGACGGGTCAGACGTGCCGGTGGCTGCTCCCGCGAACACCGCTCCGGTTCCGAGCAGCGCAAACGCCACGACACCGGCCGCCACGATCGCGGTCGTGCGGCGCCGCCGTTTCATCCCTGTTTCCCGTGTTTCCCGTTCCTCCACCCGAGCATTTTACCGGTGCATTGTGGGAGGAAGCCGGGTGTCGATCGAGGCTCCCGGCTCCGCGAAAACGCACTTGTTGGGTCTAAAACGCTCTCATAAACCCAACTACTGCGGGTTCGCGGGAGAACACGGCGGGCCTGGGAGGCTCGGCTCGGGCCTCTTACTCGCCCGGGTAGCGCAAGCCGATCTGGCGGCGGATCTCGTCGAGGGTCTCCATGATGGCCACCGATTCCTCGCCGGAGAGGATGTCGCTGCTGGTCTTGCCTGCGGCGACAAGCTGCTCCGCCTCGGCGGCCTGGAAGTGCATGCCGCGGCCGGTGACCTCAGCGGTGAACGTCTCGACGACGTCGCCCGCGGCGTCGTAGTGGCGGAAGGTCGTCGGCGAGTACCAGACCGCATCGATCTCGATGCGCCCCTCGGTGCCGAGGATCGTGGCCCTGTTGGGCCCCTGGGTGTCACTGGCCGACACGGTGGACGCGATCTGCCCGCCGGGGTAGCGGAAGACGGTGGCGACCTGGGCATCCGCTCCGGTGTCCTTGAACGACGCGGCGGCCAGGATGGTCTCCGGGCGTCCGAACAGGGCGGATGCGAACGACAACGGGTAGATGCCGAGGTCGAGCAGCGCGCCGCCGCCGAGTTCGAGCGCGTTGATGCGGTGCGCCGGGTCGTCCGGGAGGTCCTGGGTGTGGTCGGCGATGAGGGTGTGCACGTCGCCGAGCGCGCCGGTCGCGAGGATCTCGCGCAGGCGCACCATGTGCGGCAGGAAACGGGTCCACATCGCCTCGAGGACCAGCAGGTTCTTCGCCGCCCCGAGATCAACGATCTCGCGAGCTTCGCGGGCGTTCAGCGCGATCGGTTTCTCGATCACGACGTGCTTGCCGCCATTCAGCGCCAGCGCCGCGTTTTCGGCGTGGAACGGATGCGGCGTGGACACGTAGATGATGTCGACGTCGGGGTCGGCGACGAGGGCTTCATAGCTCGCGTGGGCGTTGGGGATGCCGAACTGCGCGGCGAAAGCGTCGGCTGACGGCTGCGATCGTGAGCCGACCGCCTGCACGGTGAAGCCGTTGAGCACCAGGTCATTGGCGAAGGCGTGGGCGATTCCGCCGGTGGCAAGGACTCCCCAGCGCAGTGCATCAGTCATGATCAGAGCCTACCGATGTCCGGTAGATGACGGATGCCCGCACAGACGACAAAAGTCCAGCCGAGGATCCCGACCAGGCAGATCCGCTCGGCAAGGCCGAGTATCCAGGGCGTCACCGTGAAGCTGAGGCCCAACGCCACCAGCCCGACGGTAGCCAGTGCCGCGAAGCCGATCGCGGCCCGGCGGGTAGCGCGGCCGTGCGGCGCCCGACCGGGGCAGACGGCCAGCACCCAGCTCGTCAGCACGAGGACGGCCGCGAGGGCGGCGACGAAGCCGACTGTTGCAACGGTGAGGTGCACGATGCCGACGCTGGTGTGCGTGATGACGGGAACGCCGTCCTCTCCGGCCCCGCCCGCGGGGGCCACATCGGTGGGGAAGAACGCCAGGAGCGCCGACGCCGCTCCCCCGGCGGCGAGGAGCGACACGCCCACCGTGCGACGTCGCGCCGAACGGCCGACCCTCCGGATGGCGAGGATCGCGCACGCCGTCGTGGCGGCCCGGCCGAGGAAGTTGAGGTTCATGATCCAGCCGAACGGGCCGACCGCGAGGTTGCTCTCGGCGTCGCGCACGGCGCTGTAATGCGGGAGCAGGAATTGGAGGACGACGTCAACCGCGACGTAGGCGATCACGCCGACCATCGCGGCGGTCGCGAACCGGCGCCGCCGGGTCGTCGCATCCGTCGTCACCGGCGTGGTCGCATCCGCTGTCACCGGCCCAGCCTCTCACGCGCGCCAGCCGCTCGCCCGCGCAGGGTGCAAGATGAGATTTCGTCGGCAAAGCTCTGGCGTGTCGCACGAGCCGGAGCGTATCCTGCGGATACCCGA
Organism: Glaciibacter sp. 2TAF33; assembly: GCF_052114945.1. Classification (NCBI taxonomy): domain Bacteria; kingdom Bacillati; phylum Actinomycetota; class Actinomycetes; order Micrococcales; family Microbacteriaceae; genus Glaciibacter; species Glaciibacter sp. 2TAF33. Next base: position 49,605 of record NZ_JBFRFS010000010.1, on the reverse strand, counting down.
ACAGACCCGGTCCCCGTCCCCATGAACCACGGTGGCCGGGTCGCGGTCTGTGGCGAGGCCTGCAGCGAGGGTCGCGGTGGGTGAGCAGCACTCTACTGGGCCGCCTATCAGAATCGAACTGATGACCTATTCATTACGAGTGAATCGCTCTACCGACTGAGCTAAGGCGGCGTGTTCCACAGGATTTCCTCGCGGAAATCTCGGTGACACAGCATCAAAGCTTACCGGGTCTGGCGGGTGATGTTGTACACCGCGGTGAATGAGGCATGCACCTGCTCGGAGAGCGGCGTCGCCCCTGCGCCCTCCGCCCACCGGCGCCAGGCATGACGCGTGGCGGCGACGGCCACCAGGGTGAGGAGCAGCGCACGGTCGGCGAGCGCGGCCTGGTCGTCCGCCAACTCGGGATGATCGGCGAGGAACCGTCGTTCGATGACGGTCTGCAGGCGCTGTTCGAAGTCCCGCATGGTGGCCACCCGCATGCCGAACAAGTACGTGTTTCCCTTCAGCACCGCCCGGCGGAGCTGATGGATCTCGCGGTCGTCCTCGACGCGCTTGAGGCTCGCGGACATCAGGTCGGCCAGGCCCGCCATGATGTCACCCCGGCCGCCGTTGACGAACCGCTCGATTTCGTCCGATGCGGCGAGGCCGGGGACGTCTCCCACCAGCGCGGCGTCCTTGGACGGGAAGTAGTTGAAGAACGTACGCGGGGAGATGTTGGCCACCCGGCTGATGTCGTCGACGGTGACCTTGTCGATGCCGCGTTCGAGGGAGAGGGTCAGTACCGCATGCTGGATGGCCCGCCGCGTCGCGAGGCGCTTTCGTTCCCGGAGGCCCGGTCCTTCAGGTGTCGGGGACATAGGCTAATCATTCCACGGAGCGGTCGCGACCGGACCGGCAACCGGTCGAGTGCGTCGGTGGTTGGGTCAGGGCGTCAGCACTTCGGATCGTTCTTCGGCACTGTCCCGTCCAGCAGGTAGTTGTCGACCGCGTCGTTCACGCAGGAGTTCGACTTGTTGTATGCCGTGTGCCCCTCACCGGTGTAGGTGACCAGGTGGCCGCTGTCGAGCTGACGGGCCAGGTTCTGCGCCCAGACGTACGGCGTCGCCGGATCGTTCGTCGTGCCGACGACGAGAATGGGGTCGGCGCCGCTGGCGTGGAGCGCGGTGCGCTCCCCTGCGAACGTGTACGGCCAGTTGGCGCAACTGATGTCGCCGAACGTCATGTACTTTCCGATCACCGGCGCGGCCTTCTCCAGTTCGGCCGCCTGGGCGCGCATCGAGGCCGGGTCGTCGTTGTAGCCGTAGTCGACGCAGTTGATCGCGGTGAACGCCTCCGACGAGTTGTCCGCATAGCTGCCGTCTGGGTTGCGTCCGTTGTAGGCGTCGGCGAACTGGAAGGCGTAGGCGGCGTCCCCCTGCATGACGCTGGCGAACATATCCCTGAGGTACTTCCACGCCGTCGCCTGGTAGAGCGGGTAGATGATCGCCGTGAGGAGCGCGCTGGAGCCGAGCCGACGGCCATCCGCTGCGGTGATCGGGCTGGCGTCAACGGAGTCGAGCAGCGCACGGACGGTGGCCATACCCTCGTCCACGCTTCCGGTGAACGGGCATTTCGAGGCCGCGAGGCAGTCGGTGAGGAAGGCGCGCAGGGCGCTTTCGAAGCCTTCGGCCTGGATGCGGGTCACATCGAAGTTGCTGGTCGACGGGTCGACCGCGCCGTCGAGCACGAGGCGCCCGACCTTCTTCGGATACAGGTTGGCATAGGTCGCGCCGAGGAAGGTTCCGTAGGAGTATCCCAGGTAGTTCAGGGTCGTGTCGCCGAGTGCCGCCCTCAGCAGGTCGAGGTCGCGGGCGGCGTTGATGGTGTCGACGTGGCCGAGCAGGGCCCCGGTGTTGGCCTGGCACGCGGCGCCGAAGTCGGCGGCTGACTTCTCGAGTTCGGCGATCCAGGCGTCGCTCCCGCGTTGCGCATCGGGGAGGCCGTAGAGGTACTCGTCCATCTGGGCCGGCTCGTAGCATTTCACCGCCGACGAGCGTCCCACTCCGCGCGGGTCGAAGCCGACGATGTCGTAGCCGGTCCGCAGCTTCGCATCCGTTGCATAGTTGAGTGAATCCTTGATGAAGTCGTAACCGGATGCGCCGGGTCCGCCCGGGTTCACCAGCAACGACCCGAGCCGCTTGCCGGTCGCCGGGTGACGCACCAGGGCGAGGTTGATGTCGCCGGCGGCGGGGTCGGTCCAGTCCATCGGCGCCGTGGCGGTGGCGCACTGCAGCCCGGAGCCGCATTCCTTCCAGGCCAGGGTCTGGCTGTAGAACGGTTCCAGTGCGGCGTCGACCTTCTCTCCGGTCGGGGTGGACGTCGCCGGCGCCGGCTTCGGGAGGAACCAGGGCACGCATCCGCTCAACCCGAACGTGAGGGCGAGCGCGGCCGCCATCACCATGAGCGCACGAGCGTGGCGTCTGCTGGTCACTGATTCCTCTTTCGTGCCTGGTGTGGGGGTCGAGCTGGTCCGGGCTATCGGCGGATCGCCGACACCAGCATGGCCTCGAGGGCCAGCGCCGGGGCGACGTTCGATTCGATCCGCTGCCGAGCGAGCGCGATCGCGTCCATTGTCGCCAAGGTTGCTTCGGGTGTGCTGGATGCCGCTGCGGACTCCAACTCGCCCAGGATCTCGCGGTTGATCACCGACGCCGTGCGCCCCAGTTGCACCATGATGATGTCCCGGTAGAGCGTGGTGAGGTCGACCAGGATGCGATCGATGCCGTCGTTGAGGCTGCGCTTGGCACGCCGCTTCTGGTCGTCTTCCATGTCTTTGAGCTGGCTGCGCAGGCGCATCGGGATCGCCTGGCCGTCCTCGAGACCGAGCGAGCGCAGCACTCCGGCGCGCTCCTCGGCGTCTTTGAGCTCGGTGATGGCCTTGGCATCGTCCCCGGCGAGCGAGATCATGCGGGCGGCCGCGTTCACTGCGGTGGAGACCGAGCGGATGCCCAGCGCTGTTGCCAGCGTCTCCTCCCGTCGCGTGCGCGCTTCGGCGCTCGTGGCGAGGCGGTGCGCCATTCCGATGTGGCTCTGCGATTGCCGGGCGGCTCGCTCGGCAACCTGAGGGTCAACCCCGTCGCGGCGCACCAGCAGGTCGGCGACGTCATCGACGCTCGGAACCCGGAGGCGCACGGTGCGGACCCGGGAACGGATGGTGGGCAGGAGGTCGGCCTCGCTCGGGGCGCAGAGGATCCACACGGTTCGCTCCGGCGGTTCCTCGAGTTCTTTGAGCAACACGTTGGAGGTGACCTCGGTCATTCGGTCGGCGTCCTCGACGACGATCACCCGGTAGCGGCCGACCGAAGGCGAGTAGTGCGAGCGCTTCACGATCTCCCGCGCGGTGCCGATCTTGATGATGACCCCCTCGGTGGTCAACACGCCCAGATCGGGATGGCTGCGGGCCTCGACCTGGCGGCGGGTGGCTTCATCGCCCTCGGGGGTGCCGGGCGAGATGAGCGCCGTCGCGAAGGCGAACGCGAGGTTGGAGCGGCCAGACCCGGGCGGCCCGGTGATCAGCCAGGAGTGGGTCATCGAGCCGTGCGAGGCGGTGGGTGGAGGTGTTTCGGTGCTCGCGGCCGTCGAGGCCGTCGCGACCGACTCCCGCGGTTCCTCTGCGGCGGCACGGAAGATGGCGATCGCCTCGGCCTGTCCCGTCAGGTCGTCCCACACTGCCATGGGTCAAGGCTACCGTCCGCCGCTGACAGCCGGCTCCGCATGCGCGAGCCGCGGCATCCGCTCCCGCGCCAGGGTATAGGGCCGCGCCCGTCCGCTCGCGCTGAGGATTCCTGCACGCGCGGATGGCAGGCCCTCAGCGCGTGGTCACTTCCTCAGCGCGAGCGGGTGAAGGGGAGCGGGTGGGCGCGGGTGAAAGCAAGCAGGTGGGCGCGTGTGGGCGCGGATGAGGGCGGCAACAGCCCCGGCGGCCGGGCAGGGCCGGAGAATGCGGAGAGGACAGGGAGGACGGGCGCCGAGTCAGGCCCGGAGCGCGAGAATCTCAGCGACCTTCGAGCGGATGCTGTCGGCCAGCGTCTCCACCGGGAACGATGCGTCGAGCACGAGGAAACGGTCGGGCTCGGCGAGGGCCAACTCCAGGAAGGCCTCCCGCACCCTGCCGTGGAAGTCGTTCTTCTCCGCCTCCAGGCGGTCGAAGCGCTTGTTGTCGGCGTCGAGCCGGCCGCGCGCAACGGTCTCATCGAGGTCGAGCAGGATCGTGAGGTCGGGCAGCAGTCCCTCCGCCGCCCAGAGGGAGAGATCGCGCACTTCGCCGGCGCCGAGCACTCGGCCTGCGCCCTGGTAGGCGACGGACGAGTCGAGGTAGCGGTCCTGGATCACAATCTCGCCGCGCGCCAACGCCGGCCGCACCTTGGTCCCGATGTGCTGGGCACGGTCGGCCGCGTACAGCAGTGCCTCCGCGCGCGGGGAGATATCGCCACGGTGGTGCAGCACGATCTCGCGGATCTCGACGCCGACATCCGTTCCGCCGGGTTCGCGCGAACGCACCACCGTGTTGCCGAGCCCCTCGAGCCAGTCGGTCAGGAGCTTCGCCTGGGTGGACTTGCCGGAGCCGTCTCCGCCTTCGAACGTGATGAACAGGGCGGTCACGACGCGGGGGCCTCCGCGGCCGCCGCGGCTTTGTTGGCCGCCCTGGTCGCCGCCGCCTTCAGTGCCGCAGCCGAGCGCGCCGGACTGGTGGTCGGCACCTTCTTTGCAGCCGCAGCGGTGGCCTTTTTTGCGGGCGCCTTCTTCACCGCAACTTTCTTGGCGGGTGCCTTCTTGGCCGGCGCCTTCTTCGCGGGCGCCTTGGCGCGCGGCTTGGCCGGCCCCTTGGCACGCTTGTCGGCGAGCAGCTGTACCGCCCGGTCGAAATCGATGTCCTCGATCATCTCGGCCTTCGGGATCGTCGCGTTGGTCACGCCGTCGGTGACGTAGGCGCCGAAACGTCCGTCCTTGATCTTGATCGCCTTGCCGCTCTCCGGGTCAGGCGCCTCGAATTCCTTCAGCGCGCTGGAGGCGCGACGGGCACCGTACTTCGGCTGCGCGAACAGCTCGACGGCGCCCGGAAGGTCGATCTCGAAGATCTGGTCCTCGCTGGTGAGCGACCGGGTGTCGGTGCCTTTCTTCAAATACGGACCGAACTTGCCGCCCTGCGCGGTGATCTCGCTGCCGGTCTCGGGGTCGAGGCCGACGACCCGGGGCAGGTTGAGCAGCGCCAGCGCGGTGTCGAGGTCGATCGTGGCGAGATCCATCGACTTGAAAATGGATGCCGTGCGCGGCTTGGGACCGGCGGGCGCCTTCTTGGCCACCGGCTTCTTCTTCGGCTTGGTCGTGACCTCGCCGGTTGCCGGGTCGACGGTCTCGACAGGCTCGACCACCGCGGCGGCGGCCTCGTCAGCCGACACCTCGGGTTCGGGGTCAACCTCGGTGACATAGGGGCCGAACCGGCCGTCCTTGCCGACGACGAGCTTGCCGGTCTCCGGGTTGGTTCCGATGACGCGGTCGGTGATGACCGGGGCGTCGATAAGTTCGCGGGCCTTGGCCGGGGTCAGCTCGTCCGGCGCCAGGTCCGGCGGGATGTTGACGCGACGCGGCGGGACCGTGCCGTCCGGACCGACCGCGGCCGCGGCATCCGTGTCGACAACCTCGAGGTAGGGGCCGTACTTGCCGATGCGCAGCGTGATGTCGTCGCTGATCTTGACCGAGTTGACGGCGCGGGCGTCGATCTCACCGAGGTTGTCGATGACCTGGCGGAGACCGCGGTGCTTGTCGGAGCCGAAGTAGAAGCTGTTGAGCCAGTCGACCCGCTCCGCTTCGCCGTCGGCGATGCGGTCGAGGTCGTTCTCCATCTCTGCAGTGAAGTCGTATTCGACGAGGTCGCCGAAGTACTCTTCGAGCAGTCTCACCACGGAGAACGCGATCCAGTTGGGCACGAGGGCCTGGCCGCGCGGGGTGACATACCCGCGGTCGGTGATGGTCGAGATGATCGACGCGTATGTGGACGGACGCCCGATGCCGAGCTCCTCGAGCTTCTTCACCAGGCTCGCCTCGGTGTAGCGGGCGGCCGGGGTGGTTTCGTGCCCCTTGGCCTCAACCTCGAGCAGGTTGAGGGTCTGCCCCTCGGTGAGGGGCGGCAGCTTCGACTCGGTGGGGTCGGTCGGCGCGTTGCGCTCTTCGTCTCTTGATTCCTCGTAGGCGAGCATGAAGCCGCGGAAGGTGATCACGGTGCCGCTGGCGGCGAACTCGGCGATCGCACCGGATGCCGCGGGGTGCGCGGCCGTACCGGTCGGGCCGGCCGAGATGGTGACGGATGCCGTCGACCCGGTGGCGTCGGCCATCTGCGAGGCGACGGTGCGCTTCCAGATCAGGTCGTACAGCTTGAAGTCGTTGCCGCGGAGGCTCGACGACAGCGATGCCGGCGTGCGGAAGGTGTCGCCCGACGGGCGGATCGCCTCGTGCGCCTCCTGCGCGTTCTTGCTCTTGCCCTTGTAGAGGCGCGGCTTGTCGGGCACCGTCTCCGGGCCGTACAGCGCGGCGGCCTGCTTGCGGGCCGCGGTGATCGCCTGCTGCGAGAGCGACGGCGAGTCGGTTCGCATGTAGGTGATGTACCCGTTCTCATACAGCGACTGGGCGACGCTCATCGTCTGGCGAGCCGTGAACCGCAGCTTGCGCGCGGCCTCCTGCTGCAGCGTCGAGGTGGTGAACGGCGCGGCAGGGCTGCGGCGGTACGGCTTGGAGGCGACCCTGGTGACGGTGAGGTCGACGTCCGGCTGCTTCAGCGCTTCGGCGAGCGCGAGGGCGGATGCCTCGTCCAGCGTGGCCGCGGTGACCTTCGGCTTGAGCGCGCCGGTGTCGTCGAAGTCGCCGCCGGTGGCGATGCGGTCACCGTTCAGGCGCACCAGCTTGGCCTCGAAGGCGGTGGCGTCGGCGCTGCCGGCGCCAGCGGATGCCGCGAGCTGGGCGACCAGGTCCCAGTAGCTGGCGGAGACGAATGCCAGGCGTTCGCGCTCCCGGTCGACGACGAGTCGGGTGGCGGCGGACTGCACGCGACCGGCCGAAAGCCCCGGACCGACCTTGCGCCAGAGGACCGGGGAGATCTCGTAGCCGTACAGGCGGTCGAGGATGCGCCGGGTCTCCTGGGCGTCGACCAGGGCGGTGTCGAGGTCGCGGGTGTTGTCGACGGCCTGCAGGATGGCGTCTTTGGTGATTTCGTGGAACACCATGCGGCGAACCGGGACCTTGGGGGCCAGGACCTGCAGCAGGTGCCACGCGATGGCCTCGCCTTCGCGGTCCTCATCAGTTGCGAGGAGGAGTTCGTCGGCGTTCTTCATCGCGCGCTTCAGCTCGGCGACGGTCTTCTTCTTGGCGTCGGACACGACGTAGTACGGCTCGAAACCGTTCTCGACGTCCACGGAGAACTTCCCCAGCGGGCCCTTTTTCAGCTCCGGCGGCAGGTTCTTCGGTTCGATGAGGTCGCGGATGTGCCCGACCGAGGACAGTACCTCGTAGTCGTCGCCGAGATATCCGGCGATTGACTTCATCTTGGTCGGCGACTCAACGATGACCAGCTTCTTAGTGCCTGGCACCAGACTCCTCTTATATGCGTGTGTACTGCTTAAGTTGTGTGCGCGCTGTCAGCCCTGGACGTGCGCGATTGATCAAGGCACACCATACACATAGGAATGGAGTGACCGCCTAATCAAGTGTGCGCGCCTTCGACGGCGAGTGCACCGCACATCGTCGGCGAGTTCATCGCGTGTCGCTGCCGTTTACCCTTGCCAGTTTCCGGTTGGTGAGGACAATGGAGGCATGGCTACAGCATCCACGGACACCTATACCGCCAAGCTGACGGACGGCCCTCTCGAAGGAAAGACGATCACCACCCAGTTCCTGGATTCCGGTGAACCACAACCCCGACTCGAGATTCCGGCCGACTCCGGCAAGCGTTACCTCTACGCTCGAGGCTCCGGCCTCGAATTCGAGGCGGAGGGCTCCGAGCGTCCGACGGCCGTCGACTACCGCTACCTTGAGGCCCTCTTCGAATAGTAGCCCCCGACGGCCCGCCACCTGGCAGCGCGCGGCGACGCCCGGAGGGCGAGTGGGCCGTTTCAGCCATCGGGCGGTCCGGCCCGGGCCCGTGCGACGATGTCGAATCCCGCGACCGTGCGACCGACGGTGACGGATGCGATCAGTCCGTCGACCACGCACTCGCCGACGGATGCTCCGTTCAAGGCCGCTGCCGCTGCCGCCATCTCGCAGGGCACGCCGCCGATCGCGCCTGAGGCCGTGTCTGCTGCGGCCAGGGCTGCCGCGTCGGCCGCGTTGTGAACCGACTGCCCCACCGCCAGCAGGGCACAGGCTGGGACCACCAGGGCCGTCAGCATCATGGTCACCCCGATGACCGCCAGGCCGAGGATCGAACCGGATCCCCGGTCAGCGTCCAGCAGCCTTACAGTCCCCCGGCCAGCGCGCACGATTCCGCCTCCACCGTCAGGCCGAGTCCGGCGAACGGGCCGAATGTGCTCGGCGCCGCCAGATGGGCGCAGACGAATTCTCCCCGTCGCTCCGAGGTGAACGATGCGCCGGGAACAGCCACCCGAACCGGGCCGCCGGCTCGGGCGGCATCGTCCCCGCGGGCGAGGGAGCGGGCGGCGTCTGCGGCGGCGTTGGTCATGCGCACCTGCTGGCCGACGACCTGGACGGCACCGAGGCAGCAACCCAGCACCAGCACCACGGCCGGCAGCACCACGGCAAACTCCGCCGTGACGCTGCCGTCTTCCCGTCTGCTGGCCGGCTGTTGACCGGCCCACCGCCGCTCAGCCCACCGCCGCCTAGCCCACCGCTGCCTAGCCCACCGTGAGCGCATTGCGGACCAGTTCGGTGAGGATCCCGCGGACCTCGTCACCGCGGAGGATGATGATGAGCAGGCCAGCGAATCCCACCGCCGCCATGGTCGCAACGACGTACTCCGCCGTGGCCGCCCCCTCGTCGTCCGCGAGTCGCGACAACAGGCGGCGGGTCGCCGTTCGTCCCGCCATCACGGGGCCGGTGACAGTGGCCCTCAGGGTGGCACCTGCCCGCTCCGTTGCTCGCACCGGGGCTTGATTCGTCATGGGATTTCTCGCTTTCCGCGCCGGTGAGGTGATGGGGTGGCGCACTAGTGGTGATGGGATTGGGGTAACCCGAACGGACGGCACGAGCACGGCCAGCCTTGTCGATTCGGCGCGCCCACTGCGCGGCAACGGTGTGATCAGTGCAGAACTTTCACAACGTGGCAACTGTGGAGGAGAGCACACTGATCAGGAGCGGGACCACTCCGAGCAGCATGAAGGCGGGCAGCACGCAGACCGCGAGCGGGATCATGAGTGTGACCGAAAGTGTGGCGGCGCGGCGCTGCCCCTCGCTCCGGGTGGCGCGCCGCACCTGCTCGGCTTCGCTGCGCAGCAGTTCCGCCGCGGGCACACCTGCCCTCGTCGACAGCGTGAGCACGGGGCGGATCAACCGTTCGGAATTGGATCGGTCCAGCCCATACCGCTCCGCCGTGTCGTCGACCAGGCTGCGGGCTCGGTCAATTGAGCCGCCGCCGGCCATGCCGATTGCCGTGAGGTCCAGTTCCAGACCGGGAGCGGCATCCGTCAGCCGGGCAGCCCGGATCAGCCGCTGGTTCCAGCGTTGTCCCGCGAGCATCAGCGTGACGCCGCCGGCGAGGCATACCAGCCCGGGAACGGTCGCGAACAAGGTCTGCAGCGTGTTGAAACCCATCAGGCCGCCGAACACGATGCCGATCACCGGCAGCCCCATCACCAGACGGGCCGTGGCCGCGGGGCCGGCGAGGGCGACGTGCAGGTCGCGCTCGAGCTGACCGAGGTCGCGGAAGGAGGCCGCCAACGTGCGGAGGGACTCCGCCAGTGGCGCTCCCGCGCCGGTGGCCACGCGCCAGGCCGCGGCCAGGCCGAGCCAGGCGCGGCATACCTGGCCGTCGAACCGAGCGGCCTCCCGCGCGACGGCGTCCGCAATGCTGTCACCGAGCGAGCCGGCCGACGCGGCCGCTCGAATCACGGTCACGGTCGACGACTCGGCCGGGGCGGCGGCATGCTCGCCCGGGTAGCCGGCTGCGGCGGACTCGCCGGGGCGCTCGGGCACGTCGTCCGCGAGCTCGGGCACGAGGTAGGTCCAGGCCGACACCGGTGACACCCCCGCTGAGAGCAGCACCGCCAGCCGTTGCGCGACGGCCGCGACCTCCTCGATCGGCGGCTCCCTGGCCGTCCGGCGCCGCCGGCTCGACCGTCGACCTCCGGGCGCGGTTGTTCCGGCGCGGTGCCTCATGCCGCCTCAACGGCCAGGCGGCCGTGGGTGTCGAGGGTGAACCGCCCGAACTGGGCGATCCGCCTCACGTTGTCGGTGCGCTCCAGGTGCACCACGACGTTGATGGCGCTGACGGTCTGGCGAGCGATCGCGTCCTGGTTCATCCCGGCCAGGGCGCCGAGCGCCTCGAGCCGCGCCGGAACGTCGCGCAGCGAGTTGGCGTGGAGCGTGCCCGCCCCGCCGTCGTGCCCGGTGTTCAGAGCGGCCAGCAGCTCACGGATCTCGGCGCCGCGGCATTCGCCGAGGACCAGCCGGTCGGGGCGCATCCGCAGTGCTTCGCGGACCAGGGCCTCCAAACCGATCCGCCCGGCACCTTCGAGGTTCGCCTGCCTCGATTCGAGAGCCACGACGTGCGGGTGGTTGATTCGGAGTTCTGCGACGTCCTCGATCGCCACGATCCGCTCGTCCGGCGCGGCCTCCCCGAGCAGCGCCGAGAGCAGCGTGGTCTTTCCGCTGCCGGCGGCGCCGGTGATGAGGAAATTCTCCCGCGCGTCGATCGCCGCACGGAGTCGCCCGGCCAACCGGAGCGCCGGCTCCCCCGAACCGCACAGTCCGGCGTCGACGAGCGTCGACAAACTGAGCCGGTCGGCACGCGGCAACCGGATCGAGAGCAGGGTGCCGGTACTCGACACCGGCGGCAGCACCGCGTGCACACGGATGCCATCGGCCAACCGCACGTCGACGCACGGACTTGCCTCGTCGATGTGCCGGCCGCCGAGCGCGATCAAGCGCACCGCGAGTTCTCGGAGCGCGGCCTCATCCCGCCTCCAGTCGGGACGGAACTGTGGACCGGCGCCGGCGTCGACCCACAGCCCGGCATCACCGTTGATGAACAGGTCGGTGACGTTCGGCTCGGCGGCGAAGCCCGCCAGCGGTCCGAGGGCCGACACGTCACGGGTCGCGGTGCCCCCGTTCACGACAACGGGCGCCGGCCAGGCAGGGCGCGGGCCGTCGGATCGGACTGCGACGGATGCGTCAGCTCTGGCACCTGCGCCTGCGCCTGCGCCTGCGCGAGTTACCCCGACCGGGCGGTCCGGGTCGAACCAGGACGGCGCCGGGCGTTGTTCTGTCGATTCGTACGACGGGACTGCCACATACGGCTGGTACATGCGACGAAGGTACGCCGCGCGGTGATGCCGCTGAGCGCATCCGCTACCAATCGGTGCACAATCCGGCGCCCCCGCGGCCTGTGGAAAACGCGCCACCGCCGGGGGCGCGTTAAAAAGAAGGGGGCGGTACCTATTGGGGGGAACAGGTACCGCCTCGGTGCCGCGCTGATTGGGGGGAACCATGCGCGTCACAGGTCATGAACTCTCGTTCAGACGATCCCCAGCATACGCGGCAGCGGGGGTTTTACAAAGCCCCATGCCGTCAATATTGGGGGCACTCACAGAAACTCGATTCGTGACCCCCATCGGTCTCGCCCGGGAGGCGAGACGAGCGCGCGCCGAGACGGCGAAAATCGCGTGAAACGGCGGCCTGGACGGGCACCAGCGACAGCTGTGACAGTGCCGCGCCGAGCGGGTCGGCCGACGGGAGTAAGGTGCTGCAGGGGAGCGCGAACACCGTGAGGAGTCGCGCACCGCTCTGACCGGGTCACAGCGAACACCGCAGCCACGGCCAGAACGCACCGCACCGTCACAGCCAAACAGCACTTCGCAAAGGAGCGACACACCACCCATGACCGTTCAGATTGACCACCTGCTCGACGAGTCGCGTCGATTCCCACCCACCCCGGAGTTCGCCGACCAGGCCGTGGCCACCCCACAGCTCTACACGGACGCGGCCACCGACCGGCTCGCATTCTGGGCGGACCAGGCTCGCGACCTGCTGCACTGGGACACACCGTTCACGCGGACACTGGACTGGTCCAACCCGCCGTTCGCGAAGTGGTTCGACGACGGCCAGCTCAACGTCGCCTACAACTGCCTCGACCGCCACGTCGAAGCCGGCAACGGCGACCGGGTCGCCATCCACTTCGAAGGCGAACGAGGCGACTCCCGGGCGATCACCTACGCCGAGCTGACCGCCGAGGTCAAGCGGGCCGCCAACGTGCTGCTGAAGCTCGGCGTGAAGACCGGTGACCGCGTGGCGATCTACCTCCCGATGATCCCGGAGGCCGTGGTCGCGATGCTCGCCGTCGCGCGCGTCGGCGCGGTGCACTCGGTCGTGTTCGGTGGTTTCAGCGCCGAGAGCCTGCGCGCCCGCATCGACGACGCGAACGCGAAGCTCGTCATCACCTGCGACGGCGGCTACCGCAAGGGCAAGCCCACCTCGCTCAAGCCGGCAGTCGACGCCGCCCTCGTGAGCGGGGACTCCTCCGTCACCGACGTCCTGGTGGTCAAGCGCACCGGCGAAGACGTCGAGTGGAACGACCGTGACCTGTGGTGGCACGACGAACTCGCATCCGTCGACGCCGAGCACGAGGCGCAGAGCTTCCCGGCTGAGAATCCGCTGTTCATCCTGTACACCTCCGGCACCACCGGCAAGCCCAAGGGCATCCTGCACACCAGCGGCGGGTACCTCACCCAGTGCGCGTTCACCCACAAGAACGTCTTCGACTTCAAGGCCGAGACGGATGTCTACTGGTGCACCGCCGACGTCGGCTGGGTCACCGGCCACAGCTACGTGGTCTACGGGCCGCTCGCCAACGGCGCCACCCAGGTGCTGTACGAGGGCACCCCGGACACGCCGCACCCCGGCCGCTGGTGGGAACTGATCGAGAAGTACAAGGTATCGATCCTCTACACGGCCCCGACGGCGATCCGCACCTTCATGAAGCTCGGCCGCAAGATCCCGCAGCAGTTCGACCTGTCGAGCCTCCGCGTGCTCGGGTCGGTGGGCGAACCGATCAACCCTGAGGCCTGGATGTGGTACCGGGAGGTCATCGGCGGCAACGTCACCCCCGTGGTCGACACCTGGTGGCAGACCGAGACCGGCGCGATCATGGTGTCCGCCCTGGCCGGGCTGACCGCTACCAAGCCGGGTTCGGCGCAGGTGCCGATTCCCGGCATCAACGTCGACGTGGTCGATGACGACGGCAATCATGTCGGAGCCGGAAACGGCGGCCTGCTCGTGGTCACCGAGCCGTGGCCGTCGATGTTGCGCGGCATCTGGGGCGACCCGGAGCGGTTCAAGGAAACCTATTGGGACAAGTTCGGCGACAAGTATTTCGCCGGCGACGGCGCACGCCTCGACGATGACGGCGACATCTGGCTCCTCGGCCGGGTCGACGATGTCATGAACGTCTCCGGCCACCGTCTCTCGACGGCGGAGATCGAGTCGTCCCTGGTGGCGCATCCGCTGACCGCTGAAGCGGCCGTGGTCGGCGCATCCGACGAGACGACCGGCCAGGCCGTGGTGGCGTTCGTGATCATCAAGGCCAGCCAAGCGGATGCCGCCTCGCACGAGGACGTCGCGGAGATCCTGCGGGCGCACGTTGCGCAGCAGATCGGCGCCATCGCCCGGCCGCGGCAGATCTTCGTGGTGAGCGAACTGCCGAAAACCCGCTCCGGCAAGATCATGCGGCGGCTGCTGCGCGACCTGGCCGAGGGCCGCGAGATCGGCGACACCACCACGCTCGCGGACGCCACGATCATGCAGGTCATCACGGAGACGATGCGCTGACCCGTCCATCCCGCTCGCGCTGAGGAAATGACCACACGCTGAGGGCCTGCCCTCCGCGCGTGGAAGAATCCTCAGCGCGAGCGGGCAGGCGCAGGCGCAGGCGCGAGCGCGCGAGCGGGCAAGGGGGGTCAGGCGAAGGTGACGACGAGCTCCACCTCGACGGGCGAGTCCAGCGGCAACACCGCGACTCCGACCGCGGAGCGCGCGTGGATGCCACGGTCACCGAAGATCTCGCCGAGCACCTCGGACGCTCCGTTGATCACGCCGGGCTGCCCCGTGAACGACGGGGCGGATGCGACGAATCCGGTGACCTTGACAACCTGCGTCACCCGGTCCAGCGACCCGATCATCGATTTGACGGCCGCGAGGCCGTTGAGCGCCGACTGGCGGGCGAGGGCACGGGCGTCCTCGGCCGACACCAGGCCCTCGCCCTCACCGACCTTGCCGGTGGCCGGCAGCTGGCCGGACACCATCGGCAGCTGGCCGGAGGTGAAGACGAGGTTGCCCGACACGATCGCCGGAACGTACACGGCAACCGGGGGAACGACATCCGGTAGCTCGATGCCCAGCTCGGCCAGGCGTGCGTCGATCATCGACATGGTTACGCTCCCTCAGTCCCTGAGCCGGCAGCCGGGCGCTTGAGGTAGGCCACCAGGCCGCCCTCCGGGCCCGTGACGACCTGCACGAGTTCCCAGCCTTCAGCGCCCCAGTTGTTCAGAATCGCGGCCGTGTTGTGAATCATCAACGGCGTCGTGAGGTATTCCCAGGCCGGCATGTGGCTCCCATTCAGGTGGTTTTTCAGCTTTATCCCTTAGCCTCAATTCTATGTCTGCCAAAAATCGTACGGCGAAGGGCGTTGTCGGTGGCCTTCTGGGCTTCATCGGCATGAGCGCCGTCGCCGGTGTTCTCGTTACCGCTGCCGTCACCCCCGCCCTCGCGCTTTCCGGCATGGCGGCGACCAACACGATCAACGTCTTCGAGAACCTGCCGGACTACCTGGCCATCGACCAGTTGTCGCAGAAAAGCAATATCTACGCCACCCAGAGCGACGGGACGCCAGTTCTGCTGGCGTCGTTCTATGACCAGAACCGGGTCGAAGTCGGCTGGGACGGCATCAGCCAGTTCGTCAAGGACGCTGCTGTCGCCGGTGAGGACCCCCGCTTTTACGAGCACGGCGGCGTCGACCTGCAGGGCACCATCAAAGGCGCGGTGCAGACCGTGGCCAGCGGCAACACCCGCGGTGGCTCCTCGATCACCCAGCAGTATGTGAAGAACGTGCTGGTGCAAAAGTGCGAGGTGATGAACGACCTCAAGAAGCAGAAGACCTGTTATGAGGCGGCGACCGAGACCAGCCCAGACCGCAAGCTCAAGGAGATGCGCTTCGCCATCGGCGTGGAGAAGAAGTACTCCAAAGACGACATTCTCCGCCAGTACCTGAACATCACCGGCTTCGGTGGCACCGTCTACGGCATCGAGGCCGCGGCGAACTACTACTACAGCACCACGGCGGCGGCACTGACCCTGCCGCAGGCGGCGAGCCTGGTCGCGATCGTGAACAACCCGTACAAGTTCCAGCTCGACCGGCCGGAGAGCGAAGCCAACGGTGCAGCGAACGGATACGCCGCGAACAAGGAACGACGCGACTACATCCTTGGCGAGATGCTCAAGTACAAGAAGATCACGCAGGAAGAGCACGATGCGGCGATCGCGACGCCGATCGAGCCGGTGATCCAGGAACCCAGCACCGGATGCCAGACGGCCGGCGCCAATGCCTACTTCTGCGACTACGTGACCAAGATCCTGCAGAACGACCCGGTCTTCGGAGCGGATGAGGACACCCGCCTGACGAACTTCAAGCGCGGCGGTTACGACGTCTACACGACGCTCGACCTCGACCTGCAGAACGCAGCCGTGGCCACCATGAACGAGAACGTTCCGAAGGTCGCCGACGGTTGGCCGATGGGCAGCGTCATCAGCAGCGTGCAGGTCGGCACCGGCCGGGTACTGGCGATGACCCAGAACAAGGACTACAGCCAGGACCAGGCGACGCTCGACAGCGGCGCGAACTTCAGCGCCATCAACTACAACACCGACATCAACTACGGCGGCTCGAGCGGATTCCAGCCCGGGTCGACGTACAAGGTGTTCACCCTGGCCGAGTGGTTGAAGGAAGGACACTCGCTCAACGAGCGTGTCGATTCGCGGCGTAAGGCGAACTGGGGCACCTTCCAGGACAGCTGCGACGGCCCGCAGACCTACCCCGGCTGGAACCCGAAGAACGACTCCAACGAATCCGGCGCGAACTACAGCGCCCTGGAATCGACGATCAACTCCATCAACACGGGCTTCATCGGCATGGCCAAGAAGCTCGACCTGTGCGGCATCCGCAAGACCGCCGAGAGCTTCGGCGTGCACCGCGCCGATGGTGATCCCCTGCAGCAGGGCGCCAGCTCCGTGCTCGGGACCAACGAGATCGCCCCGCTGACCATGGCCGTCGCCTTTGCGGGGATCGCCAACAACGGCAACACCTGCTCGGCCATCGCGATCGACAAGATCGTGGGCCCGGACGGAACCGAGCAGCCGGTTCCGAAGTCGGCGTGCAAGCAGTCCGTCGATCCCGCCGCGGCCGCCGGAATGGTCTACGCGATGAAGCGGGTGCTGACCCAGGGCAGCGCGACGCAGTCATACGGAGCGACCTCACCGCGGGTGCCGATGATCGGCAAGACCGGAACCACCGACGGAAACGTGGACACCTGGATGAGCGGCGCGAGCACCAAGGTCGCCACGGTCGCCGGCGTCGTCAGCCTGCGCGGCGACGGCTCGGCAGGAACCAACCAGCGCAACTACCGTTTCGACAGCGGATCCGCCGCGACAGCACGTCACCGGATGTGGCCGGACGTGATGTCGGTGGCGAACGCCAAGTATGGCGGGGACGACTTCACCGAGGCGTCCACCAACGTGATCCGCGGCACCCAGGTCCCCGTTCCCGACCTGCGCGGCAAGTCGATGGCTGAGGCGCAGTCCGCGGTGGAGTCGGCCGGTTTCGTCTTCGCAGA
Organism: Glaciibacter sp. 2TAF33; assembly: GCF_052114945.1. Classification (NCBI taxonomy): domain Bacteria; kingdom Bacillati; phylum Actinomycetota; class Actinomycetes; order Micrococcales; family Microbacteriaceae; genus Glaciibacter; species Glaciibacter sp. 2TAF33. The sequence goes on along the minus strand of NZ_JBFRFS010000010.1, from coordinate 32,524 downwards.
CGGCGGCGCCACCGATTCGGAGATGCCCGCCGGAACAGTCGCGAACACCGACCCGGCCGCCGGCAGCAGCACCGGGAAGGGATCGACGATCACCGTGTACTCGAGTAACGGGTCGATGGTCCTGCTCCCGAACGTCGTCGGCCAGGACGAGAACGCCGCCAAGACCGCCCTCAACGGCTTCGCCGTCGAGAAGCGCGACCAGGCAGTGACCGACCCCGCGCAGAACGGAAAGGTCATCGCGAGCGAGCCAGCCGCCGGCACTGCGGCGAAACCCGGCAGCACCGTGACCCTCGTCGTCGGCAAGCTCGGCGGCGGCGGTTGAGCAGAGGAGTGAACCCGCTCACCAGCGGCGGCAAGGTACTCGCAGCGGCGGCCGGTATGGCCGCCGGGGCGGGGCTTGCCGCGCTCGCGTGGGGGTCGCTGGTGGAACGGACGCAGTACACCCTGCGCGAGGTGACGGTACCGGTCCTGCCTGCCGGAGCCGACAGCATCCGTGTCCTGCATCTCTCGGACCTGCACATGGCCCCGTGGCAGCGGGACAAGCAGGACTGGGTGCGCACCCTCGCCGACCTCGCGCCCGACCTGGTCGTGGACACCGGCGACAACCTCGGCCATGCCGACGGGATCGCCGGCATCGCGTATGCGCTTGAACCGTTCGCGGGGATCCCCGGGGTGTTCGTGAACGGTTCGAACGACTACGTCGGCCCCCAACTGAAGAACCCGCTCAAGTATTTCGCGGGACCGTCGAAGCGGCGCATCGGTTCGCATGAACCGCTGGACATCGCCCGCCTGCACGGCGTCTTCGCCGACCTCGGCTGGACCGGCCTGAACAATGCGGCCGGCGCCCTCGACATCAACGGCACCCACCTCGAGTTGTTCGGCGTCGATGACCCGCACATCGGGCTGGACCGGCTGGAAGTCATCACGGGCGCCATCGACGAGTTGCGGGCCAGTGACCCGCTCTCCGATGAGACCTGGCCTGATCCGTCCGTGGCCGCCGACCCGCGCCCGACCGTGACCGTCGGCGTCGCGCACGCTCCGTACCAGCGGGTGCTGAACTCATTCGTGAACCACGGCGCCCAGCTGATCCTCGCCGGCCACACCCATGGCGGACAGGTCTGCGTGCCCGGGTTCGGCGCCCTCGTGACCAACTGCGACATCCCCCGCCGCCAGGTCAAGGGGCTCAGCCTCTGGAACGCCGGGCTGCACACCGCCTACCTCAACGTTTCGGCGGGCCTCGGCACGTCGATCTACGCGCCCGTTCGTTTCGCCTGCCCGCCCGAGGCCACGCTGCTGACGCTGACTGCTGCCTGAGCAACGGTGCCACCCCGGGAGCGGGAAAACGCTCCCGGCACCCGAAGCGGCACTCCGCCCGCCTCCGGGCACCCGAAAACGCTCCGGGCACCCGAAATACCCCGCGCCCCGTGCGTTCTTGCGCGCCCACGCGGCGCGGGCAGCAGCCGCGAGCCTGGCGGAGGGGATCGGGCGCGGTTCGGGGCCTCGACAGGCTCGACCACCGTCGGCCGAGCCCATGGCGTGCAACCCCCCGGCGCAGCGTCTATACTTATTGAGGCCCACGGGCCATCGGGGTATGGCGCAGCTTGGTAGCGCGCGTCGTTCGGGACGACGAGGTCGCAGGTTCAAATCCTGTTACCCCGACAGAATCACCAGCAACACCTGTGAAACGCTCCCGCCTCTTGAGGCGGGAGCGTTTCTGGTTGTACAACTGGGGCATGACTGCGAACGTAGCTGCCTGGATCGATGCGTACCGAGAGGCCTGGGAGTCGAATGACCCCGACGACATCAGGGCGTTGTTCACGGCGGATGCCACCTACCGCACCGAACCCTTCGCGGCGCCCTGGAGCGGCCACGACGAGATCGTCCGCGGATGGTTGGCGGCTGCGGACCAACCGGGTGACACCACATTCGACTGGACGACTCTGGCTGAAACGGATGACGTCGCCATCGTCGAAGGGACGACCCGGTATCGCGACGGCCGCTTCTACAGCAACCTGTGGGTGATCCGCCTGACCCCCGGTGGCCTCGCCCGCGAATTCACCGAGTGGTGGATGGACCAGTCGACCCCCTCGTGACGGTTGCAACGATAACCAGGCGGGTCACCCTGTGGCTCACCTTCGCCTATGTGGTGGTGCTGGCGCTGATCGCCTTCTGGCCGACACCGGTCGACCGGAATGCCCACGGCTCCCTGCTCGCTTTTATCTCCTGGCTGCACAATCACGGGGCGCCGCTCTGGGTGGACTACGACTTCGCCCAGTTCTCGGCGAACGTGGCGCTCTTCGTGCCGGTCGGGTTGTTCGTGGGGATGCTCGCCGGCGCACGCCGGTGGTGGCTCGGCATCGTGGTCGGGTTCTTCACGAGCTGCGCCATCGAAATCGGCCAATTCATGTTCCTGCCTGAGCGCTACGCCACCGTCGACGACGTCATCGCCAACACCATCGGCGCGGTGGTCGGCACGGTGGTTGCGCTGCTGGTGCTCTGGGCGATCCACGCCCGGCACGGCGCCCCGCGGCGGCGGGCGGCTTAGCGGGGCTCGCCGAAGGTGGCGGTGACGGCGTCGCGGCGGGCGGCATCCGTTGTCGGAAGGGTGAGGAAGACGACATCAGAGCGGATGTTCCGGAGCTCCAGCTGAAGATCGGCCAGGTAGCCGGAGGTGAGACCGGCGTCGACCGCGACGAACGGGGCCATTCGACGGGCGAGTTCGCTCAGGGTGCGGAGGGTGGTGAGCGTCTCAGCACGGACGGCGGCGGTGAGCATCGCCCGCAGGAGCAACTGCTGGACTTCGGCGCGGACGACACCGGTGCTGGTGCCGGGGGTGCCGGATGTGCTGGCCATGCCGGCGGTGCCGGGGGTGCCGGTCATGCCGGCGGCGCCGGGGGTGCCGGGGGTGCCGGCGTCCGGGCCACGGACCCAGTCCAGGGCTGAGGCACCCTTCAGGCGCACGGCACCGGCCGGGAAGGCGCGGCCGCCCGAGGTGAATCGCGCCGGGTTGTCCAGGGTGACGCCACCCAGGGTCTTCGTTGCTGCGGCGAAGCCGGCGAGGTCGACGGCGCCGACGTGGTCGATGTGGGTCGCCAGCAGGTCTTCCGCCGCCCGGACCGCACCGGCGACGCCGTCGGCGGCGAGCGCCGCGCGGATGCTCGTGTCGGCGGTCCCGGTGTCCGCGCCGGCGGCGACGGCAGGTGCAGAAGTGGGCGCGGCACCGGGATCGCTGTGCGGCACGGGCGCGGCACCGGAGTCGCTGAGCGGCACGGGCGCGGCACCGGAGTCGCTGTGCGGCACGGGCGCGGCACCAGGGTCGCTGAGCGGCACGGCCACTACCGAGACACTCTTCCGGTCGGCGGGCACGTGAACGACCATTGCGGCTCGCAACGCGTCGGCGGTCAGGAGCCCGAGCACGCCCTTCGCGGCCGGGGTGCTCGATGCGCCGACAGCGTTGCTGCCGCCGTCCACACCGAGGACCAGGATGTTCTGCACCGTGCCCGCGATCGCCGCCGGAGCGTCGGCGCGACCGGGAACACTGGGCCCACCAGCCGCGGGCTCCGTGCCGGGGCCCGGCAAGGCATCCGGAATCGTCTGGAACCGGCTGTTCAGGCCGGCGCCCACGTTCCATGCGTTCACACCCGCGACGCTCGCGACGGTGATCAGCAGCGCGCCGACCAGAGTGGCAGCGATCCACCAGGCCGTCCGGCCGGCAGGGAGCCGCGGCATCGGTTTTCGCATGGGCACCCTTCCTGTGACACTCGGGCGGACGGTGGCTTCACTCTAACCCTGCACCCTGTTGGTAACTCCTGCAGATCGGGCCCGGGGGTCGGGAGCAGCCCCGTGATTGCGTGGGACTGGTCGAGGCAGCACGACGAATTGCAGGAGTTACGAACAGGTGACCAGCCTGAGACGAACTCAAACCGGGTTCACCGATCCCTGTACCGCTCGCACCAAAGCGGTTATCGTAGCGAGAACGAGCCCACACCGACCCGACGGGAGGCATCGTGCCACGAACCCGAGTCGACTGGGTGGATGCGGCGAAGGGTGCTGCCATCATCCTTGTCGTGCTCATCCACTCGTCGCAGTGGACCACCCTCAGCGGCCTTGCGCCGCGCTACTGGACCACCATCAGCCTGGTGTTGGTGCTGTTCCTGATGCCGACGTTCTTCCTGGCCTCCGCCCTCTTCGCGCACACCATCGTGAACCGGTCCTGGCGGGAACTGTGGCGCACCCGGCTGAGCATCTTGGTCTGGGCGCTCCTGGTCTGGACGGTGGTGCGCTACCTCTATTTCCTCGCGGTCCCGAACCCCACCGGCATCGACGGCACCGCACTGGTCGACCTGGTCCTGGCCCCGGTCCGGCCGAGTAACGGGCTCTGGTTCCTCTACGCCCTCGCCCTGTTCTTCGTGGCCGCGAAGCTGATGCACGGGCGGGTCGACTGGCGCATCCAGCTGGGTGTCGCCGCGGCGCTGTCGGTGTGGTTCTTCGCCCGCGCGGACACCGGCAACATCGCCTGGAACGGCATGGGCCGCTATGTGTTCTTCTTCATGGTCGGCTATTTCTTCCATGGCGCCATCACCCGGTTCGTAGAACGGCGCGGCCTCCCCACCGGCCTGCTGTTCGCGGTGCTGTTCCTCGGCTTCGCCGCGATGGTGCTGGGTGTGCGCTCCCGGGTGCCGTTGATCACCGGGTCGCTGGTGGTCGCCAGCCTGCTGGCGATCGCGGCCGGCCTCCTCATCGCCCGCTACCTCACCCGGTTCAACGGGATGCGCTGGCTCCCCTACATCGGCCGCACCACCCTCCCGGTGTACGTGCTGCACATCTTCTTCGTCAACCTGCTCACCCTCGCGCTGGTTCCGGCGAGCGGGCAGGGCTGGCTGCGCGCGCTCGGCCCGGCACTGCCGGTGCTGGTCGCCGCGGTGTCCGTGGCGCTGGCGCTCGGCGTGTGGCGGGTCACCCGGGACCTCCCGGTGCTCCGCTACGGCTACGCGGTGCCGACCTGGTTCTCCGGCCGCCCACGCCCGGCCGTCGAACCGGTTGGCGCCGGTTCGGCCGGCAGCGGCGCGGTGGGCGCCGAGTCCGACAGGCGAGGGCGGTAGCGGATGCGCTGGTCGACAATGCGCGGGAACCGGCTGCGGGTGGCTGCCCTGGTTGTGTGCAGCGCGCTCGCGGTGCTGGCCGCCAGCGTGGTCCTCCCCCGTTACGTCACCGAGCTGGGATTCATCGTGGTGCCGTTGTTCGTCATCGCGGTCCTGGCGCTGGGGACGTTGTTCCTGATTCCGGTCGAGGTGATCCCCGCCGTGGCGCTCACGATCTTCGCCCTGCTGCCGCCGCGGGTGCTGCCCCAGGACGGCCCACTCGGCGCCCTGCCGCTGACCACGATCGTGCTGGTGGTGTGGGCGTTCCGCCGGATCGTGCTCGACCAGGGCAACGAGGCTCGAATCGGCGATGAAAACGCGACGCCCGGCGGCTCCACTCCCTTCAAGACGGCCACCGTCGTGTTCGGCGGCCTGTTCTTCCTCTGGGCGCTGGTCTCGGTTTTCCGCTCCCCCGACATGCAGACCTCGCTGGGCTGGCTGATCAGCTTCACCGCCGGCGCGCTCCTTCCGCTTGTCGTCGGCAGCGCCCGGCGCGAAGCCGCGCACCTGCAACGCACCTGGATGGTGCTCGGCGGCTGGCTGGGCGCGTACGCGCTGGTCGAGGCGATCCTGCACGCGAACCTGCTCTGGGGCGCCCTGTACAACCTGATCGGCCTTCCGAACGCGCAGCACTGGGCCGTGTACCGGGCCGGCGCCTCGTTCGGGCATCCGTTGCTCGCAGCCCTGTTCTTCGCCGTCGCCGTCGCCCTCGCCGTCGGTATCTGGCTCACCTCCCGCTCGGCCTGGGCCCTGGCCGCCGCCGTGTTCAGCGGCCTGGGACTTGCGGTGACGGTCTCCCGGGGCGCCATGCTCGCCGGTGCGGTGGCGGCCGCCTTCGCGTACCTCGCGGCCCTCCTGATCCGCGGTGAGAAGCGGTGGAGCCGCTTCGCCGCGGGCGCGGGCCTCGCGGTCGTGGGAGTCGTCGGAATCCTGCAGTTCGACGCGTTCTCCGCCCGCGACACCTCGGCGGAGGGCGAGCTCTCCACCGGCGCCCGCGACCTGGCCTGGTGGGTGGCCATCCAGGCCGGCCACCTCACCAACTGGATCGGCTCCGGCACCGGAACCTCCGGGATCACCGGTCGGCGGTTCACCGACGTCGTGATCGAGAACTCCCTGCTGCAGTTACTGATCGGCGTGGGAATCCCGGGCCTGCTGCTGTTCGCCCTGATGGTTGGTTCGGCGTTCTTCCACGCGCTCAGCATGCGGGCGGTGGGCGCCGCGGCCGGCATCCTCGCGTTCTCGATCTGCATCTCAAGCTTCAACGCGCTAGACGGCGTGCGTTCGATGCACCTGCTGCTCGGTTGCCTGTTCATCCTGACCCTCAACCCACCGGCGCCGGCCGGGTTCGCGACAGCGGATGCCGCTGTCGGGTCGAGAGCCGCGACCGGGGTTCCGGCCGCTCGGCTCGAGGCAGGACCGCGCGTGCCCATCACCGGAAGGAGAAAGTGACGTGGCGCCATCCTCCCCCACTTCCCCCCGCACCGGCCGGCCGCTGACCGTGCAGCTCTCGCTCAGCCCGCCGGACGGCACCACCCGCTACGTCGACCAGGTCGTGGAGGGTGCGCCGACGGACGTGGCCTTCCGTTTCTTCTCCTGGCGCGCGGCACTGTTCGGCGGGTACGACGTCTTCCACGTGCACTGGCCGGAGTTCCTGGTGCGCGACCCGCAGCCGGTGAAGGCATTCCTCCAGCGGCTCTCCCTCCGCGTCCTGCTCCTGCTGCTGCGGGTGCGACGGGTGCCGATCGTGCGAACGCTCCACAACCTGCGGCCGCACGAGTCCGGCCATGTTGCCGAAACCCGGGTGCTTGACGCGCTTGACCGTCGGACGGCGGCCTTCATCAAGCTCAATCCGACGACGCCGCTGCCCCCGAGCGCCTCGAATTCCGCCGAGGTGGTGACCATCCCGCACGGCCACTACCGCGGCCGGTTCCGGTCCGACGCACAGCCGGTACCAGGCCGCATCCTGCACTTCGGACTGATCCGCCGGTATAAGGGGGTGGAGACGCTGCTCGGCGTGTTCAGGTCCCTGGAGGATCCCGGGCTGCAGTTGCGCATCGTCGGGCGTCCGTCCGACGGCCTGGGGGAGGTCATCGAACGGGAACAGGCTTACGATGCCCGGGTGAGCTCTGTGCTCCGATTCGTGCAGGATGCCGAGCTCGTTGATGAGGTCGGCCACGCCGAGCTCGTTGTACTCCCGTACCGCGAGATGCACAACTCAGGGGCGATCCTGGTTGCCTTGTCGTTGAACCGGCCGGTCCTCGTTCCCTCGTCCCCGGCCAACGCGGTGCTCGCCGAGGAGGTCGGACCCGGCTGGGTGCACCAGTATGAGGGCGAACTCACCACGGAGATCCTGGGCGGCACACTCGACGACCTGCGTGCGCGCCCCCGCACAGAGCCGCCCCGGCTCGATGGTCGGGACTGGATGACCATCGGCGCTGCGACCAGCGGGGTGTACCGACGGGCCCTCGCCCGCAGCCGCCCGGCACGCGCTGACGCCGCAGCGCTCGAACCCGTGCGATGAGCGAGGACGCCGCCCGGGCAGCAGTGCCCGGTTTCCCCACCACAGTCGGCCTAGGCCGCACCGCGGGCAGGGGCGCGGCGACGACACTGAGCGGGCAGGTCATCCGCATCACCGTGCAACTGACCGGCATCATCATCCTGGGCCACCTGTTGGCGCCGAGCGACTACGGCCTCATCGCATCCGTCACCGCGGTCATCGGCATCGGGGAGGTATTCCGGGACTTCGGGCTGTCGTCGGCGGCCATCCAGGCGCGTCAGCTCAGCCGCCACCAGAAGGACAACCTGTTCTGGGTGAACAGTGCGATCGGCCTGGCGCTGACCGGGGTGGCGATCGCGTGCAGCGGCCTGATCGCCGGCCTGTACGGCGATGCGCGGCTCGGGCCGCTGACCCAGGTGCTCGCGTTCACCTTCCTCCTGAACGGGCTGGCCACCCAGTTCCGCGCTGACCTCAACCGCAACTTCCGTTTCGTCGCGCTGACCGGCACGGAGATCGCCGCGCAACTCGGCGGGCTGGTCATCGGGGTGGTGATGGCGACCACCGGGTGGGGTTACTGGTCGCTGGCGGGGCAGCAGGTGAGCCAGGGCGTCCTGGCGCTGCTGTTCCTGGTGCCGGTGACCAGGTGGTTCCCGCGCGGGTTCCACCGGGGCACAGACATCGGCCACTTCCTGCGCTTCGGCTCGAACGTCTTCGGCACCCAGATGCTCGGCTATGCCAGCCGCAACGTCGACTCCGTGGTGATCGGCGCGACACTCGGGCCCGGTCCGCTCGGCCTGTACAACCGGGCGTTCCAGTTGCTGCTGCTGCCGCTGAACCAGATCAACGCGCCGTCCACCCGGGTGGCGCTGCCCGTGCTGTCGCGGTTGCAGGACGAGCCGGAGCGGTATGGCCGGTTCATCACCCTCGGCCAGCGGATCATGCTGCACCTGGTGACCCTCGTGCTCGCGCTGGCCGCCGCGCAGGCCGCACCCATCATCCTGATCACTCTGGGCGACCAGTGGATCGGTTCGGCGCCGATCTTCCAGATCCTCAGCGTCGCCGGGTTCTTCCAGGTCGCCGGGTACGCCACGTACTGGGTGTTCCTCTCGAAGGGGCTGATGCGGCAGAACTTCTACTTCTCGCTGATCACCCGGCCGCTGCTGATCGTGTTCGTGCTGGTCGGTTCGTTGTGGGGCGTGTACGGGGTGGCCGCCGGCTACTCCATCGGCATGGCGCTGTCCTGGCCGTTCAGCCTGTGGTGGATCAGCCGGGTGTCCGATGCCCCGGCTCGCGACCTGTTCCTGGCCGGCGCCCGCGCCGCGGTCGGCTACGGGGTCGCCGCCATGGCGTCCGTCGCGGCGACGCTCTGGGTTCCGTCGGGGTGGCCGGTGGTGAGCCTGGTGGTGGGGGCGGCGGCGTTGTTCGCAGCGGTGGCGTTAATCGCACTGGCGTGGCCGGCGTTCCGGCGAGACGTGCTGGCGATCGTCGCGAGCCGGGAATTCCTGCTGGGGGCGCCCGGATCGGGTCGCCGGCGGATGCGCGGGCTGCAGCAACGCGGGCGGCGCACCTGGAATGCGCTGGTGGCCGCGTCCGGGGTGACGTCGGCCCTTGACCGGGTGGTGTTCCGGCGGGCTGTGCGCGGGGCCCGGGCAGAGGAGGCCGCGGATCCCGCCGCCGACGGGCGACGGTGGCACCTGCTGATCGCGCCGCCGGGGGCCGGCAACATCGGCGACCAGGCGATGGTCGAGGCGTTCCTCGAGAACACCACCGGCGACGTGCGGATCGTGGTGCGCACGATGAACGACCTCCGTCTCCCGGAGGCGCACGCCGCACGCGCCGACATGCACGCGCTGCCCGCACTGATCCACGGCGTTGAGACGGCGCACCGGCGCGACATCGCCGCGCTCGGCCGGCTGCTCTCCGCGGCCCGGTCGTTGACCGTGGTCGGCGCAGACGCGATGGACGGTGCGTACGACGCGCGGGCATCCGTTCGGCGAGCGGATGTCGCCACCCTGGCCGCGGGGATCGGTGTCGACGCGCGCATCCTCGGTTTCAGCTGGAACAGCCGGGCGCGGGCAGGTGCCCGCTGGGCGGTGCGGCGGGCGGGGCGCGCCGGGGTGCGGCTGCTGGTGCGCGACCCGATCTCCGGTGCCCGGGCGCGGCGTGCCGGGTTCCGCGGCGTCGTCGACACCGCCGATGCGGTGTTTGCCGCGCACACCGTCTCAGCCGATGTGGTCGACCGGCTGCTCGGCAGCTCACCGCCGGCCTACGCCGTGGTGAACCCGAGCGGCCTGGTCGGCCGCTCGATGGACCAGACGAGCGAGTACACGGTGATCGTGCGGGCCCTGCTCGAACGCGGGATCGGCGTGATCCTGCTGCCCCACGTCATCCGGTCGAGTGCGAGCGACCTGACCGCCTGCCGGGCGATCGCGGCGCGCGTCGATGATGCCCGCGTGGTGCTGGTCGACCAGCAGCTCAGCCCGGCCGAGGTGCGCGGGCTCTGCGCCTCCGCCCGACTGGTGGTGGCCGGGCGGATGCACCTGGCGATCCAATCGTTGTGGAGCGCGGTGCCGGCGATCACGCTGTCCACCCAGGGGAAGGTCGCGGGCCTGATGCAGTTGTTCGGCGCGAAGTGCGAGCGACTCTGCGTGACGCCCGGCGCCGGCCTCGCCCACCGGATTGTGCCGCTCGTCGACGAGTTGCTCGCCGATCGCGCGGGTTGGAGTGCCGGCGTCGTCGCGCGCCTGTCCGCCGTGCAGCACTTGGCCGACGTGAACTTCCAGGGGCTGAGGGCGGTCGACCGCGCGGGCGACGAGGCGGGTGGCGAGGCGGCCGACGTGGCGGCGTCGGTCGACCGCCCGGCGGCAGTAGACAGGGCGGCCGAGGCCGGCGAGCCCCTGCGTGCGGGAGCGGGCATGGCCGGCGTTGGAGCGGGAGCGGACGGGCGTCCGGGCGACGCCCTGCAGCTGGCCGGCGTCCCCGCACGCCCGGGAACCGGCTGGCCGGCCGGCCCGGCGAGCGCCGTGGTCAGCGGGGCCGCTCCGGTGGCCGGCCCGCACGGCGGCGCGCTTGTCACACCCCCCATCAGCTCACCGTTCAGTCCACCAGCGAGGCAGGAGACACCATGACACCCGCCGAAACCCCCACCCAGCCGCCATGGTCCCCGCAACGGATCCTGTTCGTGGTGTCGTCGCTCCACGGCGGCGGCGCGGAGTTCGTCGCCCGCACCTGGATGGGCTGGCTCGCCGAACGCGGGCACGATGTCTCGGTGGTGCTGGTGTCCGAGTCGCCAGGCGCGCGCGACTACCTCCCGGACGGCGTGCGCCTGCTGCGTTTGACCGCGCTCCCCGGACAGGTGGCCAAGGCCAATGCCCTGCGGGCACTGCTGTTCGCGACCAAACCGCAGGTCGCGATCGCCTTGCAAACACACCCGAACCTGGTGCTGCTTGCCGCGTCGCGCATGATGCCGCGCGCCGAGCGGCCGAAAGTGGTGATCAGCGAACGCAACGTCGTGTCGCTGGGGCTGCCGGGGGCATCCGCTTCACATCGCGCCAAGGTGCTTGCCGCACAGCGCCTCTACCGGCTCGCCGACCACGTGATCGCGATTTCGCACCCGGTCGCGGCGGAGTTGATCGCCGGGTTCGGCGTGCGCGGCGAGCGGGTGACCGTGGTGCCGAATCCGGCGACGGCCAAGGTGGCGGCCACTGTGGCGACGGCCACGGTGGCGACGGCCACGGTGGCGACGACGCGGGCAGCGGATGCCGTGGTGCTGGTCGCGACGGGCGGCGCGGGGAGGGATGTTGGCACAGTTTCGGGCGGCACTGTTACCGGCGGCACGGTTACCGGCGGCACGGTTACCGGCGGCACGGTTACCGGCGGCACTGTCCCGAGCGGCACTGTCCCGAGCGGCACGGTCCCTGGCGGCACGGTCCCTGGCGGCACGGTCCCTGGCGACACTGTCCCGAGCGGCACTGTCCCGAGCGCTGTCACGGGCGGTACGGATGGCTCGACCGGAACGGCCGGCGCGTCGGCGCGGCGACCGGGATCCGACCGCGGAATCCAGATCGTGGTCGTCTGCCGGCTGGTGCCCCAGAAGCGTCCGTTGCTCGCCATCGAGGCCGCCGCGGAGCTGGCCCGGCGCGGGATCAGCGTGGAGATCATGACATTCGGCGACGGTCCACTCCTGGGCGACCTCGCCGACGCCGCCGACCGAGTCGGCGTGGACTTCTGGCACCGCGGCTGGGTGGAGAACTGGTTCGCGGCGCTGGACGACAACGCCGTCGTGGTGCTCCCCTCGGATCGCGAGGGATTCGGCAACGTTTTAGTCGAAGCGGCAGCGGCCGGCTATCCTGCCGTCGCCGTGTCCGGCGCGCTCGGCGTGGCCGACGCCATCGTGCCCGGGATCACCGGCGAACTCGCGCTCTCGGCCAACCCGGTCGACCTCGCCGATGCGATCCTTCGAGCCGCCGACCTGCCACTGGACCGGGCGCTCATCGAGCCGTGGCTGCGCCGGTTCTCGGTCGAAGCCAGCGGTTCGGCGCTGGAGAGCGTGCTGGCGCGCACGGTGGGCGTCGCATCCGGGCAGCGGTACCCATGAAGATCTTCGCCTCCGTGCTGGGCCAGGTCGACAATGTGGGCGACACCGTGCTGCGCCGCGCCTTCCTGGAGGCGTTGCGCCCGGCCGGCGAACTGCAGCTCTTCGTCGGCGAACGCGACGACTCGTATCTCGGCGCCCTGGGCCTCACGGACGCCGATACGGTGTTCCGCTCGTCGGCGAGCTGGCGACGCGAGGTCTCACGCACCAGCCTGCGCGAGGCATCCGTTTACGCGTTCAACGCGGGCGAGATCGAGGTGCGCCGCTCCTACGCCGGGCAGTACCTCCGGCTCGCGCCCTTACTGCTCGCGTCTCGGCTTCGCGGGGGCCACGCAGTACATGCCGGTTTCGGCATACGTCGGCCGAGCTGGTGGCGGGTGCCGATCGGGGTGACGCTGCACATGTGTGACATCGTGTCCTGGCGCGACCACGAGAGCCGCGCGGCCATGGGCCTCGGCCGGGTGGCACCGGATTGGGCGTTCGCCGTCGGCTCCCCCGACGCGCACCTCACCACCGGCTGGAGCGACGCCGATCGCGGGCTGCTGGCGGTGTCGATGCGGTACAACGGACCGCGACCGGATGCGACCTGGACGCGCTCGGTACGCCGGCTCGCCGACCAGCACGGTCTGGAGATCGTCACGGTCGCCCAGATCCTGCGCGACGGACCCCTCGCGGCTGAACTGGCCGCCGAACTCGGGGGCACCGCGGTGGTCTGGAAGGGCCCGGACCACGCGGGGCAGGAGGCACGACTGCGCGAGACGTACCGGCACACCCGGCTGCTGGTCACCAACCGGCTGCACGCCGCGGTGATGGGCCTCACCGAGGGCGCGCTGCCGCTGGCACTGACGCAGGCCGGCAGCGTTCAGGGCAGCGTTCAGGGCACCGTCGCGAGCAGCGTACAGGGCACCGTCGCGGGCAGCGGCAAGGTTCCCCGGAGCCTTGCTGCCGCCGGGATCCTCGGCGTGTCCGTCGATGCCGGGCTCGCCGACTTCCCCGCCCTCGCGCGCACCGCCCGCGACGTGCTCAGCCGCCGGGAGCCGATCCTGCAGCACGTCGTCGACGCCCGCGCCGACCTCCGGACGCTCGGCGAGGACATCCGGAGGCTGGCAGTATGACGCGTCGCCGGGACCATGCTCCGCCCTCCGAGGATGCCGCCACGGAGCCGCCGACGGTCAGCATCATTGTCCCGGCGCACAATGCGGCCGACTACCTGGAGGCCACGGTCACGGGCCTCCTCGGACAGACTTTCGCCAGCACCGAGGTCATCGTCGTCGACGACGGTTCGACGGATGCCACGGCCGTCGTCGCACGCCGCCTCGCCGACCAGCACCCCCGGGTCCACTTCCTGTGGCAGCCCTTCAACGTCGGCGTCGCCCGGGCGCGCGAACGCGCCGTGCGACACGCCCGCGGCGCCTACCTGTGGTTCGTCGACGCCGACGACCGGCCGGTAACGGATGCCGTCTCCCGCCTCGTCTCCGCCGCCCGGCGTACCGACGCCGACGTGGTCATCTGCGGCGCCGAGTTCGTCTACCCGGACGGACACACGCGTGCGCTTCGGGCTCCACAGTTGCCGGTGCCGGTGTCAGGCGAGACGGCGTTCCGGATGCTGCTCCTGGGCGACATCAGCGGGCACCTGTGGAACAAACTGTTCCGTCGAACGCTGGCCGAGCGAATTGACTTCACCGCCGCGCGCGTGCACTCGGACCTCGCGATGACGGCCCAGCTCCTCGCCGCCGCACGGCAGGTCGCCGCCATCCCCGACATGCTCTACTCCTACATCCAGCGGCCCGGGTCGATCCTGCGTTCCGGGACACGGCGACTGGAATCCCTCGAGCTGGTCGAGCGGGCCGTCCGGGACGCGGCCGGCACCCTCGATCCGCACCTGCTTCGCTCCCGGCCGTATCGCTACTTCGAGCTTCGGTTCATCGCACTGTCGGGGCTGAAGGACGTGGTGACCGGGCCATATGATCGCGCCGAACGCACGGCTCTCGTCGCGACGCTGCGCCGCCGGGTCGGGCTCAACACATTCGTGGACCTCGTCGTCAGCCGCGACTGGAAGCGTCTGCTGCTCGCGGCGTCGGCGAAGCTCTCGGTGGGACTCCACCGGCTGGTGCTGCGGTTCGCCGGCGCAGACGAGCGCCTGCCCGCTGCAGGACACCCGACGGACAGCGCCCGGCACCGGGCGGTTTGACCGGCCGCAGTGCACCTGTATTTCATCCCTCCCGTTTCTATCGCCCCAGTTCATCCCTCGTTTCATCCCCCAGTTCATCCCTCGGTTCATCCCTCGGTTCATCCCTCGCGTTTCATCGCCCTCGGAAAGGCTGATTTTGGAGCATCCAGAACCCGAAGAAGGGCCGGTCAGCGGCCAGCTCGCCACGGAATCAGGGGCCGGCTCACTTTGAACACACAGAGGCCAACGCTTAGGGTGAGTGCGGCTCACTACTGAAAGGCCCCCCGACATCTTGGATATCCGCCCGACGCTCCGCACCTCGCTCCGCCGCACCATGCTCAACCGCACCGCACTCAACGGCACTCCGCTCAACCGCACCGCGCGCGCCACCCGCCGCAGCAGCTCCGCGCGCCCGAATATCCTGTTCCCCGCCGCTGTCGCGGTCGCCGTCGCCGGACTCCTCATCGGAACCATGGCTCCCCTGGCCGCCGCCCCGGCGAGCGCCGCAGTCTCCTCCGAGGCGAGCACTCTCGCGCCGACCATCATCGGGGCCGCCTCCAGCGACATCGCCTACGACGGCGCATGGCGTTCCACCGCCTCGACGAAGGATCAGAGCGGTGCGATCCGTTTCCTCTCCTCAGCCGGGTCGGCGTCGTACACCTTCACCGGAACATCCGTCGGCTGGGTCACCCGCCTCACCAGTTCGTCTGGCATCAGCACGGTCAGCATCGACGGCGCCGTGGTGGCGACTGTCGACGGCTACGCGGCAGAGACCGCTTACCGCCAGCTCGCATACGCCACCGACACCCTCGCGCCGGGCCAGCACACCATCACCGTCACCCGCACGGGGCAGAAGAACCCCGCGTCCACCGGAACCAACACGATCGTCGACGCTTTCGGCGTGGCCGATGTGGCCGTTCCCACGCCACCGGCAACCGATGCCCCGCTGCCGGTTCCCGCGCCCGAGTCCGTTCCCGCTCCCGAACCCACCCCCGCCCCTGAGGCCATCGAGGCCGACGCCGCGCCGGTTGACGCGACGCCCGTTGCCGCCGCACCAGCCGGTGTGACCGTCGGGGTGTACGAGAACACGTCGGCACCGGTGAAGTACTCCGGCGCCTGGCGCACCATGAACTCGGGCAGCGACAGCGGCGGGTCAAGCGAGTACCTGAACTCCGCCGGGTCGGCGACGCTCACCTTCACCGGCACCGCCGTGCAGTGGCTGAGCCGCGTCACACCGTCCTCGGGCATCGCCAACGTCTATCTCGACGGGGCGAAGACCACGGTCGACCGGTACTCGAAGTCCACCGCCTACCAGAAGGTCGTCTACTCACGCAGCGGTCTGGCCGACACAACGCACACGCTCACCATCGAGTGGAGCGGCACGGCCAACCCGGCGTCGTCCGGCAAGAACGTGATGATCGACGCGCTCGTCGTTCCCGACGTCGCACCGCCGGCCAAGCCGACGGCCCTCGCCGCATCCAACGCCTCGGGGAATGTGGCTCTGTCCTGGTCGGCCGGTACGTCACCCGACGTGGCAAGCTACCGCGTCTACAACGTCAGCCCGGCCGGAGCGTACTCCCTGATCGGACAGACGGCGAAGACCAGCACATCGTTCACGGTCCTGGGCGTGCCCGCCGACTCGAGCCAGTCGTACGCGGTCACCTCCGTCGACACCGCCGGCAATGAGTCGGCCCATTCGGCGGCGACAGCCGTCAAGACCGGCACCACCCCGGTGGGCAGCTACCGTTCGGCGAACTGCCCGGCTGCCACGGTGACCGTGTCCAACGCGAAGGACCTGATGAAGGCCGTCGCATCCGCTGCCCCGGGCGCTGTGATCAAGATGGCGGACGGCACCTACCGCGGCCAGATGAACCTCACCGCCAAGGGCACCGCGACCAAGCCGATCTGGCTGTGCGGTTCACGCAACGCCATCATCGACGGCGGCGGCATCACCAACAACCAGTCGCCGATCCAGGTCAACTACTCCTCCCACCTGATCGTCACCGGCATGACGGCGACCAACGGGCTTAAGGGCGTCACCGTGCGCGGGAGCGACCACATCACCATCTCGGACATGCTCGTTGAAGGGATCGGCTTCGAGGGCATCCACCTGCGGTCGAACACCACGGACAGCGTAGTTGTGGGCAACACGATCCGCAAGACCGGCCTGCTCAACAGCCTCTACGGCGAGGGCGTCTACATCGGCTCCTCCGATGCGAACTGGTGTGCGCTCACCAACTGCAACCCAGACAAGAGCGACCGGAACGCCGTGGTCGAGAACACCATCTCACACACCACCGCGGACATGGTCGAAGCCAAGGAGGGCACCACGGGTGGACTCATCCGCGGCAACTCGATGAACGGCACGGACGCGATGAACCACACCGAGTCGTGGATCATGGTCAGCGGCAATGGCTGGTCGGTCGTCGACAACTCCGGAACCCAAAGCAGCCTGAACGGGTTCCGGGTCAACGGCGCCACCGTCGGCTGGGGCTTCGGCAACCTGTTCGCCGGCAACACCGGTGCGGTGGATGCGGCCGGTTACGGCTTCAAGTTGTACGAGGTCAACGGCAAAGACACCAGCGGCACGCTCGTCTCCTGCGGCAACACGATGACCGGGGCCGCGGCGGGCTTCAGCAACGTGGCCTGCACGAAGTAGGACTGCGTTACTCCGGCCGGGCGCGCATTCCGCTCGGCCGGGCGTGCCAGCGCCCATTGCCGCTCCGGCGTGTTGCTAACTCCTGCAAAACGCGGCGGGGCCCACATCCCGGGCCCGGAATTCCGCGGATCGGGCGCTGCGCCACCTCGAATTGCAGGAGTTAGCAACGAGGGGGGGCGGGTCACCCGGGTTGCGACGGCTGCGGAGGGCGCCTCCGGGGTGCCGGGAGCGACCGGAGCGGTGGCGCTGGGCCGGCCGGGGCTCGGCGCCGCCCCGCCGGGAGCTCCAGCACCCGTTGCCGCCCCCGTGTGTTGCTAACTCCTGCAAAACGCGGCGGGGCCCACATCCCGGGCCCGGGATTCCGCGGATCGGGCGCTGCGCCTCCTCGAATTGCAGGAGTTAGCAACGAGGGGGCGCGTCACCCGGGCTGCGAACGGCTGCGGGGGGTGCCTCCAGGGTGCCGGGACCACCCAGAGCGTCGGCGCTGGGCGGCGCGACGCTCGAGTGCCAGCTTCCACACCGCCTCCACCCGCGGGAACACCGCGGCGGTGGAATAGGTGGCCTGGTACGAGGCGGATGCCCTGCTGGCGAGCCCGCCGCGGAACACCTCGTCGCTGATCACGAGCTGGAGCGCGTCGGTGAGCGCATCGACATCGCCCGGCTCGACCAGGACACCGGCGCCATCCCCCAGAACGGCGGGAATCCCGCCCACTGCCGTCGACACCACCGCGTTGGTCCGGGCCATCGCCTCGAGGATGAACATCGGCATGGCTTCGTCCCGCGACGGGAGCACCGCCACCGACGACCGATCCAGCAGCGCCATCAACGCGGCGTGATCCAGCGCTCCCGTGAACTCGGCGTCCGGGATAGCGTCCGGCGGCGGGGCGAGGTCAGGTTCGACGATCGGGCCTGCGACCACCAGCCTCCAGCCATGGCCGGGCATCCGCTCGGTCAGCGACCGCCAGGCGGACACCAGCACGTCGACGCCCTTCCGGCGCTTCACCGCACCCCCGAACACCACCAGCCGCTCCTTCAGCCGCGGCGCCCCGGCCGCCACGGCGTTCGGAACCATCACGACGTCGCCCGCCGGAACGAACCGTTCGGCGACGGAGTTGGACTCCTCCGACAGCGAGATCAGCACTGTCGCCGCCCGCAGGACGCGCCCGACGAGTCGTGGGTGTGCGTGCGCGAAGGCCCGGAACTCGCTCCCATGCAGGTGTCCGACCGTCGCGAACCCCCGCGCCCGCGCCACCAGCAGCAGGGCGCCTTCCCGCACGAACGACCCACGCTCCGAGAGGTGCACGACCACAACGGTGTTCTCGCGGCCTCGGAGGAGCAGGATCCGGCCGGCCGCGGACGCGGCGAGCCAGGCAGCACGGATGCCGGTGCTCCCGTCCCGCGAGGAGATCGCGCGGGTGTCGAAGTCGTCGAAGTCCCAGCCGAGGTATCCGTTGACCACCTGGGTCATGCCGCCGGCCACTTCACCGTGACGCCCGACGTGGACCGCGACGTTTCGTCTCATGAGCCGGCGCCGTCCCGCACGAAACCAGCATCGATCGGGGTTTCCGGCGCCAAAACATCAAAAACCGGGCCTTCCACGGGCGAAGCTGATGTCTTCGCGTCGGCGGCCGGCCCGGTGGTGGCCTTCGCGGTAGCGAGAGGCCCCGTGGTGGCGCGATGCCCGGCGGCGGTCGCGCCCTGCCCGGCGGCGGTCGCGGCATGCCCGGTGGCGGCGCCAGTCCCAGCGGCGGTCGCGGCTTGCCCGGTGGTGGAGCCAGTCCCGGCGGCGGTCGCGGCCTGCCCGGTGGCGGCGCSAGKCCCRGYGGCGGTCGCGGCTTGCCCGGCCGCCGCGGCCGGCACAGCGCCCAGCGTCCGGGCCACCCGGCCCCCGGCCTCTTCCAGCGCGGCCCTGGCCTGTTCCAGCTGCTCGAGCAGGATCGCCCGCCGCTGCAGAAGCCCCTCCATTCGCGCCACCAGGTCGGGCGTCCCGAGCCCCGCCGCCGCGCAGGCGACATCGTAGATCCCCGCGGCCGCGAAGTGCTGCGCGAGCTTGTCCGACCCGTCGAGCACCAGCCCCGCCGGCACCGCGCCCTCGGTGAGCGCCGCGATCAGCACGTGCAGCCGGTCGCTCACCACCACCGCCGCCCGCCGGTACAACGCCCGCAACCGCGCCTCCTGCTCGTCATGGCCGGTCCCGTCCCAAAGCAGGGCGCGTCCCCCCAGAGCGGATGCCAGTCGCCCCGACCGCTCGTCGTCGACGTGCACCTGGGTGGCGGACCAGATCGCCAGGCCGTGCCGCTCCGCGAACTGGCGGATCGCCTCCAGCCACTCCTCCGGAGGGTCCGGGCGCAGGTAGAGGTCCGACCGCATCGACACCACGAGCAGGTCCCGGACGCCCAGGCCCGGAGCGGAGGCGCCCGGCACCAGGCCAGCGGTCCCCTCCCCGAACCCCAGGTCCGGCATCACGCCTCCGCCGAGGTACCGCGCGGTCTCCGCATCCCGCCACAGCGACAGGTTCGACAACGCGATCGACGGGCGGATCAGCATCCGTGGCAGCGCCGAGAAGTTGCGGCTCCCCGCGCCGACCCGCACCGCGGCTCCCCCGCGTGCCCGGATCAGCGCCACGAGCGGCAGCATCGACAGGTGCTCCTTCATCCCGATCAGGGTGAGCTGGATCTCTCCCGGCTTGAACACGTACGATGCCTGCCCGCGGGCCGCGTGGGCCAGGCCGGCCGCGTACCAGGCGGCGAACGAGCGGTACCGCACATCCCCGGGTTTCAGCCCCAGCCCCTTGTCGTACCCGGCGGGGGACCTGCCGACATACACGTGCAGCCGGCCACACGGGCGCAACCAGTCGAGCAGGTGCCGCCGCAGCAGCACATCGCCGACGTTCTCGTACTGGCCCCGGCCGGGCACGAAGATCTCCACGCGTCAGAGCCCCAGTCCGACCGGGAGCGCCGGGTCCACCCGGCGCCGGGCTGCTGCATAGATGACATCAGCGGTCAGCTCGGGCGCGTCGACGGCTTCCACGACCCCGAGTGCCGACGCGAGTTCGGCGATCTGGGTCTGGTGGTCGTCGACGTGTTCTCCCCTGGCCTTCCGCCGGGTGACCAGCACCGGATAGATTCCGGCCTCGAGGAAAGCGATCAGGCTGCCGACGCCGGCGTGGGTGACCACGACATCCGCGTTCTCCGCCGCATCGTGGAAGTCGTTGAACAGCATCTGCCCGTACGCGCGCCCCGGCAGGTCATCCCGCTCGGTGTACCCGAGTTGCCAAACCGTGCGTTCGTCGGCCAGTCCGGTGGCCAGCACCGCGTCGACCATCGCGTCGAACCGGTAGCCCTCAATCGTGCCCAGCGTGACGAACAGGCTCGGCCGCTCTGCGGGGGGCTTCGGCAGGCTGCGGAAGGTGTTGAACACGCTCTGGTGCATCTGCCAGCGTCCGTGCGCCCACGACTCGTGCTGCGTGTGCATCTCCACGAGCCGACACGCCGCGAGGATACGCCCGCTGACCGACGGCCCCTCAACCCGGGACACACTCTCGATGTAGAGACTGGGGATGCCTTCCGCTGCTGCCAGCGGCAGCGCGGAGACGGCGATCGCCGAACCGGTGCTGACAACGCCGTCGAAGTGCTCATGCCGCAGCAACCGTTCGACGATCCATGCGGTGCGCATCACACCGCGCACGTCCCTGGGCCGCACATAGGGAACGAACAAGCGACGTTGTCCGGACAACAGGGAACGGGTCTGCGCCGAATCGAAGGTGACCCAGAGTGAGTTCGGCGCTGCCCCGAGGCCCGGCGCCAGGCGCGCCAACTCGGCGACGTGGCCGCCGGTCGATGCGACAAGCATCAACTTGCGGTCTGCTGGCGGATCTGTCGTTCCCATTGGCTTCCTCGTCATTTCGGGTGTTCGAGGTCGTGCTGGTTTCGAGCGGTGAGGGCGGTCGTGCTGGTTTCGAGCGGTGAGGGCGGTTCTACTTCCAGTTGTTTCCGTCGCGGGTCAGGGGTCCGATCTCGTCGCCGACCCAGAGCCACACGGTGTCTGCCCCGACCGCAACCTGCACGGTGCCGAGGTCGGCGTTGGTCGCATGGCAGCCGGCTGACGACCTGTCGCGCGGCGCAGCCTTGGGCGAGAAGATCTCCAGTTGCACCCCGGTGCACATCGGTGTGCCGATCGCGGCGACGATGTACCCCTGCTTGGTGCCGCCGAGGCTCACGGCGCCGGGCACCCAAAAGCCACTGTCCCAGGTCACCCCCGCGTCCTGCGAGCGGAACAGCCGCTCGTCGTCGCAGAGCACCGCGACGTTCACCTCGGTGCCGGCCTGCACGCTGTTGACCGCCGCGCAGGGCGTCGGCAGCGCGCCGGTGGGGGTGTTGATGCTCGCCGGGCTGCCGGGCACCACGAACCACGAGGTCACGGGCCCGTCAAGCGGATGCCACTTGTCCGCCCGGGAGATCGTGGTGAGCTGCTGGGGGGCACAGGCGTCGGGCATCTGACCGACGGCCGTCACCGCTCCGTTCAATCCACGCTCGAGGTCGAGCACCGAGGTCGCGCCCAGCGAACCGGCCGAGGTGGACGGCTTCCACGTGACGCCGGCATCCGTCGTGTATTCGAGGGTCACCGGGGTGCCGGGACAGGAGCCGGCCGGCGCCCGCCAGGCGGCCGTGGCACTCAGCGCGAGGAGCACCCGCGGCGGTGCCGGGTGCTTGGTCGCGGATGCCGTGGGCTGCGCCGTCGGCGTCGCCAACGCTGAGGGCGTGTACGGTTCAGAGCTGGCGGGGGTGTCCACCCGGGTCGCGGCCAGGGTGCCGACGACAAGGGCTGTCACTGCGACGAACAAGGCGGCGAGGAGCACCCTCGGCCAGACGCGCCGCTCCGGCGTGCCGTCAGCCTCGGTGCGCCTAGCCATCATGCGAACCGGCGGGCACCGCTGCCGGTTCGGCGCCCGGTGCCGAAGTTTCAGCCGTTGAACGGGGAGGGGTCTGCGCACCGCCGGGGGAAACCGCCGCGGCCGCAGCCCGCTTTCCGGTACTGGTTCCCGTCCTGGTGCCGACCCTGTCGCCGGCCCTGTCGCCGACGACATCGGCAGCCGGGCGCCCCTCGGTCTCGGGCGCAGCGACCGGCTGGCCCGCCGGTTCCGGCGCAGCCTTGTCCTCCCGCGACACCGTGCCCTCCCGCAGCGGGGAGCCGGCCTCGGCGTCCGGGCCGCGGGCGGGCAGCATCGTCATCACAGTGCCGACCGGAACCGTGCCGACGACCTCCAGGGCCTCGAGTGCCGCGCTGACCTCCGTGTCCTTCACCCGGCCGGACCCGACCACGAGCAGCGTGCCGGAGGTGAGCCGGCTGAGCACCGCCGCATCCGTCACCGACAGCACCGGCGGGGAGTCGACGAGCACGTAGTCGAAGTGGTCGGTGAGGGTCTCGAGCATCTCGGCCATCGCATCGGAGCCGAGCAGGTCACTCGGGTTCTGCGGGAGCCGCCCCGCTGGAAGTACCCGAAGGTTGCCTCGGACGCCCCACGGTTGCAGGGTCTCCTTGAGCGTCGCCGCACCGACCAGCACGTGGCTGAGGCCGGCGGCGGCGTCGATGCCGAGGTAGCGGGCGACGCGAGGTGCACGCAGGTCGGCGTCGACCAGCGCGACGGATGCGCCACCCTCGGCGAGCACGATGGCCAGGTTGAGCGCGGTGGTGGTCTTGCCCTCGCCGACCACCGCCGAGGTGACGAGGAGGCTGCGGGCCACTCGGGCTGCCGTTGGTCCGGGCCGTCCGGGCCCTGTCCCGAACGCTGCCGACCGGACGTTGGTCCGGAGCGCGCGGAACGCTTCGGCGCGGGCGCCGCGGGCGTTCTCCGCGTCGATCAGCGGCCGGCGCCGGGCACGCACGTCGGTGACGATTCCGCCGAGGACCGGGATCCGGGTAACGCGCGCGAGGTCGGCCCGGTTGTGGATCCGGCGGTCGGCGAGGCCGATCACGAGGGCGACGATGACGCCGATCACGAGGCCCAGCACCAGCCCGACCGCCAGGTTCAGGAGCACGTTCGGCTGCGCCGGGTTCTCCGGGGCGACCGCGGGTTGCAGCACCTCCACCTTCACCGGGCTGGCGCTGCCGTCGACCGGCTTCTCCAGCTGATTCACGACCACGTTGGAGAAACTGGAGGCGACAGCGCTGGAGAGGTCGGCGGCAGCGGCCGGAGTCTCCGCGAGCGCTGCGATCTCGATCACGACGGAGAGCGGTTCGACCGTCGCGGTCACCTCGCGGGCGAGGTCCTCGGCGGTGGTATCGAGCCCCAGGTCATTGATCACCGGGTCGAGGACCCGGGCGCTGGTGACCACTCCGACGTAGGAGGCCACCTTCTGTGCGGTGAAGTTGTTGCCCTGCACCAGGTCACCGGTGGTGGAGCCGGGCGCGATGACCACGGTGACATACAGCTTCGTCGACGCCTGGTACTGCACCGGCATCACCAGGGAGGCGATAGCGCCGCCGGCCAGTCCCACCAGCGCGAAGGCCAGAATCAGGATCCAGCTTTTCCGCACGATACGAACGAGTTTTCTCGGGTCCACAATCACTCTCCACGTCGGGCACTGCGATGGGGTTGGGCTCTGCGATCTCGAGGTTTATTCAACACCCCATACCCGTGGTCACGTAAGTCCCCGTGACCAGATGTTTCGATGCGCGACATCCGCCGGAAACGCTCCCCGCGGGTTGCGCGGCCGCGGGCTCGGCGTGCGCCCGGGCTCATCGCGGCGCATCCAGGTGCGAGTGCAGGAACGCCAACACTGCGCGGGTGGTCGTGGAATCGAGCAGCGAGATCGCGTGCTTCGAACCGGCTTTCAGGTCGAGTGTCACCGGGACGCCGGCCTTCTCGAGCGCGGCGTTCATCGCCTGCGCTTGCTGCTCCGGCACGATCTCGGCGGTCGACGCGGCGATGTAGAACGGCGGGTCAGTGGGGTCAACGGCGTACAGCGGCGACGCCGCACGGGCATCCGGACAGGACTCCGGCGACTCGCAGCCGAGGTAGGCGAGGATCAACCGCACCTCGGCCGCGCCGGGTTTGCCGAGCTTCAGCCCGCTTGCGGTGAGGTCCACCGCCGGGGAGAGCGCGACGACGGCTGCCACCCGCGTCGCCGTGGCTTTGTCGCCCGTGGTCCAGGTGCCCTCGCCAGCCACGCCCTGGGTCGCCGCGATGATGGCGCCGGCCGAGCTTCCGAACAGCGCGACGCGGGCCGGGTCGAGTTCGAACCGTTTCACCTGCGCGGGTTCCCGCAGCCAGGAGATGGCCGCCTTCACGTCGTCGACCTGCGCCGGGTAGGGGAAATTCGGCATCAGCCGGTAGTCGATGCTGAACGCCGCGAATCCGCTCGCGGCCAGTTCCCGGCAGATCCCCATCATCGATTCCTTGCCACCGGACTGGAATCCGCCGCCGTGCAACAGGATCACGGCCGGGGTGGCAGCGTCGCTCCGCGGCAGGCACGCATTCAGCTGCAGCTTCTTTCCCGAGGCGGTGGCGTAGACCAGGTTGCGGGTTCCGTGTGAACCCGCGGTGGGGGTGGGTGTCTCCTCGGCCGGCGGTGCCGCGGTGCAGCCGCCCAGCGCCAACACTGTAGCGAGTGCGCCGGCAACCACGGCGGCGAGCAGGGCGGGGACCGCGGGTGCGCCAGACCTCCTACGACGGATGCCCCAGGTACGGATACTCCGGCTCACGACGCCGACTCGACTTTCTTTCCAGCCCGTTTCGGGGTTGGTCGGCTGCGGAACGGACTCACCCAGAGCCAGTGGACCGGACGCAACAGCTTGGACAGGTACACCGAGGCCAGTAGCACCACCGCGGCCAGCAGGTACGGCGCCAGGTTCGCGAACTTCAACACGTGCACGCCGGCCAGCGGGGCGAGCGCCCAGAGCGCGATCGCGATCAGGAACAGGTGCACGAGGTAGATCTGGAAGCTCCGTTGCCCGAGCGCGCTGACCCAGCCGAGCCAGCGGAACCGCCGCAGGATGACCGACCAGGCGATACCCGCGCCCACCGCCACCACGCTTTCGAGCAGCACCAGCCCGGGGAGGCGCGAGGCGTGCAGGAGAACGATCACCGCGGCCAGGCCGGCGTAGGCGGCGGCCAGAACGATCGCGTGCCAGAGCCGCACCCGCGCCGCGAGTCGACAGGTCTGGTGCGGAACGAACATCGCAACCAGGAAGAACAGGAAGTCCTGGGCGACCCGGTCCCAGCCGACGTTGTTGGTGTCGAGCAGCCCGGTGGTCGTACTCGCGATGGCCAGCAGCACCGCGGCGGTGACCTGCGCCGGGCGCGGTACCCCGCGCACGAGCCAGGCCAGCAGGGTGAACACGGCGAGCGCCCAGACGAACCAGTAGCTGCTGGTCGGCCAGACCGGCAGCAGCAGCACGTTCAGCGGGTCGGTGGGGGCGCTCTCCGTGGCGCGCAGGTGCGGCACCAGCAGGTAGAACACCACCCGGATCAGCGACCACAACAGGTAGAGGTAGACCAGGGTGAGCAGTCGCCGGCGCCAGAGATCCTTGAATGACCAGGTGAGCATCCGCTGGCTGGTGAGACCGGCGACGAAGAAGAACAGCGGCATCGGATAGAACGCGAGCACCGCGCGAATGCGGGAGGTGCCTTCGGCCAGGTCGAGGGCGCTCAGGAACAGGCCGCAGTGGTAGAGCACCACGAGGATGATCGCGACGCCCTTGGCGAAGTCGACCCAGTCGCGGTTCTCGGCATGCCCGATTCGGGTGGAAGGCATGCGCCCCATTCAAGGGCACGCCGCCACCGCGTGCAACCAATCGCTGAAATTTGCTCAAACGGATGCCGTCGTCGACGTTTCGCCCTACGGTTGGGCAACGCCCTTGTTTGTGACACCGATCGAGACGGGTACTGATGAAGCTCTCGAACCTCCGGTACTGGATGCTCAGCCAGTGGAAGGGCACGGCCTCCGCATCCCGCAGCTTCGGGTGCCGGGTGGGCGAGGACTGCCGGATCCTCTCGAAGATCGTCACCAGTGAGCCGTGGCTGGTCTCGGTGGGTGACCGGGTCACGGTGAGCAGCGGCGTGCGGATCATCACGCACGACGGGACCGGCTGGCTCTACCGCGATAGACGAGGCCGGCGGTACCGGTACGCGCCGGTGAGCATCGGGTCCGACGTGTTCATCGGCGCGGGTGCGATCATCCTGCCGGGAGTGAGCATCGGCGACAACTGCGTGGTGGGGGCCGGTTCGGTGGTGACGAAGTCCGTGGCGGATGGCACCGTCGTAGCCGGAAACCCGGCCCGGGTGCTCGGCTCCTTCGCTGATCTCATGGTCCGCGTCGGCGACTGGCCCGCGGACGCCGACATGTCGGGGCAGAGCCACCGGGAACGGGTCGATTCGATCGCGGAGGCGATCCGGCGGGCCTAAGTGGCCCCAGACAGTGCCCCGGTCCCGAGCATTCCGCCCCTCTAGAGGTCGATGGGCTCGATCAAGGTCGGGTCGTCACGCGGGATGGACACGTCGCGCACACTGTTGACCCGCCGGGAGACCGGGTAGCTGGTGATCGTGGCGGCCACCGCAACCGAGGTGCGGTCGAGCATCGCGAGCATGACATCGGGTTGCTCGATCTTGACCGGGCGCAGCCAGTCCTCGAGCACGTCCGGGGTCAGGAACACCGGCATCCGGTCGTGGATCTCCCCCGACGCGTCGCGGGCTTCCCGGGTGATCACGGTCATGCTCAGGCCCCAGCTGCCGTCGTCCTCCTTCTTCGCCGAGTACAGGCCCGCCGCGGCGAGCACCGGCCGGGGACCGTGGATGAAGTGCGGCTGCTTGCCGTCGGGCAGGTCCTGCCATTCGTAATACCCGGTCATCGGCACGATGCATCGCTTGGCGGCGAACGCGGTGCGGAACAACCCGTTGGTGGCGACAGATTCCAGCCGGGCGTTGATCGGCGCCGGTCCCTTGGCCTTCGCCCAGGCGGGCTTCAGTCCCCAGCTGGCGACGTCGAGGGTGCGAGTGACGTCGCCGTGATGCTCCCTTTCCCGCACCATCGGCGCCGGATCGGTGGGGGCGATGTTGTAGCTGGGACGCCAGTCCCGGAAGTCGCCGCCCTCGGCGACGAACTCCTGGATCAGGTCGTCCGTGGACTGGTCCATCGCAAAGCGTCCGCACATGAGGTCAGGCTAGACGGGCGAGGCGGCATGAGCAACCGACAGGTCTGCGGGCCGGTAGAATTCGGCATATGGGGGAACAGATTCGCGGCCTGGTGCTGCGCTTGCGGGATCGCGTGCGTCGGTGCTCCCTCTGTGGAACCCAGATCCAGAAGGCGGCAGCCCGTTACGGCTCGTACCGTTTCTGCTCGGTTGACCACAAGTTCGAGTGGCACTACAGCTGCGTTCTGTAGTCACCGGCCCAGGCGGATCAGGCCTGGTCCTCGAGTAAGTCGGCGAGGCGGCCCGCCAGCACCACGCCCCACGGACCGTAGTCATTGGCGGTACGGAACCGGGTCGTCGACGACCGCGGCGCCGGCGGAAGCGGCACGAACGTCGCGTGAGCGGATGCAGCACACACCCGCTCCGTCAGCTGGTTCATGGCGCGGGCATGCCAGGCGGCGACCCCGCCGAGCGGCGTATCGAAGCCGGGGATGTTCCGGATCGGCTGGAGGCCGACCAGGATCAACTGCGTCGAGCGTGACGAATGCAGGCGCACGTAGTCGATCAGGTTGAACAGCCCACGCCGCCACGCATGGAGCGATGTGAGCGTGAACGCGTCGTTGCCTCCGATGGTGAGCACGATGGCGTCGTAGCGCCAGAGTTCGATCCGGGCGAGCTCGTCGATTGCCGAGGAAATGGTCGTGCGCGTATTCGCGACAACATCCACCTTCGCCCCGCGCCCGGTGCGCGCGGCGAGTTCTCGGCCGAGCGATCCCGGAAGCGCGAGCGCATGGCTGAACACGCCCCGGCCGACCGAAGCCCCACTGCCGAAGAGCAGCACCTGGTCGGTGTCAGGTCCGGCGACGACGACCGTCGGGGAGTCCGACGGTCGTGGCACGTCCGACATTTTTTCGTCGGCCGCCACTGCCCACACCCGCATGACGGGAAGCAGGGCCCAACGGGCGAGCCAGCGCACGGCATCCGTTTGGACTCTGGGGAACGCGTGCGGCACGATACCGATCCTAGGCTGCGCAACGAACGCGGACCGGCTGGGGCCCGCGCCACGATGATTTGCCCCCCAAACGTCCCCAGTTGAGGGGGCAAATGCCCCCAAGTAAAGAGTGTGGGCTGGTTTTTCGATTGATTCTCACTATCTTGAGAGCAGACCCCCAATGGGGGTCCGCCAGATTTCGGGACTGGGTTCATTCATTCGCGTGAAGGACTCCCCCGTGTTCAAGAAATCTCTCGCCATCTTCGCCATCGCCGCCGCCTCTTTCTTCGCCCTCGCGGCCCCGGCCGACGCGGTGACTCCCTACCCACCGGCCGGTCCGTGCGCAACCGTCAGCGGGACCGCCGCGCCGGGTGCGACGCTCGCTGTCGCCTTCAGCGACGGATGCTTCGCTCCCGACGAGCAATACGACGTCACCGTCACCGGTGCCGGCACCGTCATGCTCGACGGAGTCGCGACGGCGTCCATGCGCAAGGCAGCGACGTCATCCGGAGGCGGGGCGCTCCAGGTGACGCTCCCCCAGGACGCGACGGGCAGCTACGTTGTTGCCGCAGTGGGCGTGGCCTCACAGCGGTCGTGCTCGCTCACGCTGGATGTCGTGTCGTCACACCCGGCCGTGGTCACTCCAACAGCCGCTACGACGCCAGTGCTCGCGAGCACCGGTTATGACGTGCCGATGCCGGCTTTGTTGAGCGCGGGAGGCTTGATCCTGATCGGGGCGGCAATCGCGCTCGCCATGGCTCGTCGGGCTCGTTCGGGAGCGAATCGCTCCCGCTGACGACATGGGGATTATCCTGAGGCATGCGTCTCATCTGCACGGGAATCGCGATCTGCGCGGCGCTTATGCTGACCGGGTGCTCGACCGAACTCGAATCAGAGACGCCCACGCCGACTCCCACTTCGACGCCCACTCCCCTCTCTGATCAGGAGCGGCTCGACCAGGAACTGCGCACAGCGGTCAATGTCTACGGCCAGATCATCTGCACCAAGCTGGCCGAGAACCCGGATGCGCGGATCAGCGATGTCGTCGAATCCGTCGTGATCCGGTACGTGCCGGCGAGCGCCGCGACGGCGGACCGTCTGGGCGCCGCGCACCGGCTGCTCACCGACTCCGCCGCCCGGTATTGTCCAGACCAGGCAGCTCGGGTGGCGGAGGGTCTCGCCGAAGGCTAGCGTCCCACACGATCTGGCGCCGACACGCTCGCCACCGGAGATGGCGGCGGGCGGGCCATGGACGGCTCGGTATAGTCGTGGCATGCGGCTGACGGGGTGGAGTATCGCGATTGGTGGCGCACTGTTGCTGACGGGATGCACCGCTGCCCCTCCGCCGGAATCCTCGTCCCACGCCACGACACTCACCCCCACACCAACTCCGCTCTCCCAGCACGAGCTGCTCGACCAGCAGGTGCGCACGGCGGTCAACGTGTATGGCCAACTGGTGTGCACCAAGCTCGAGGAGATGCCCACCGCCACGATCAGCGCCCTGGTGGACTCCTTCGTCAGTCAGTACACAGTGGGGGGCGGCACCGACGCTGAACGCCTCGACACCGCGCATCGTATGCTCACCGGGGCGGTCGCGAAGTATTGCCCGGACCAGAGCGCGCGCGTCGCTGAGGGCATCGCCGCGGGATAGAGCTGCGATAGAGGGGATCGACCTGACGCGAACCGGCAATCGCTGCGAGGATGGGAACATGACCGCTAATCTGCACATCACCGGTGATGCCGCCGCCGACACGCTCCTGTCCGAGAGCCCGCTCGCGTTGTTGATCGGCATGCTGCTCGACCAGCAGGTGCCGATGGAAACGGCCTTCGCCGGGCCGCTGAAGATTTCGGAGCGGCTTGGTTCATTGGACGCCGAAACCGTTGCCGGCCAGGAAGCGGATGCCTTCGCCGAGCTGTTCCGCACGCCGCCGGCCGTGCACCGGTATCCGGGCAGCATGGCGGCACGCACGCAGGCACTCTGCCAGGCGATCGTCGATGACTGGAACGGCGACGCATCCGCTCTGTGGACTCGTGGCCAGCCCGACGGACCTGAGGTGTTGAAGCGGCTGAAGGCGCTGCCGGGTTTCGGCGAGCAGAAGGCGAAGATCTTTCTCGCGCTCCTGGGCAAGCAATACGGCTTCACCGGCGCCGGGTGGCGGGACGCGGCAGGGGCATATGGCGAACAGGACTGTCACCGGTCGGTGGCCGATATCGTGGACGCCAACTCGCTTGCGAAGGTGCGGGAGACCAAGCGCGCCGCGAAGGCCGCGGCCAAGAAGTAGGTAGCGGTCTCGACAATGTCGACCACCGGGGGCGCACGCTCGAGGGGTCTCGACAAGCTCGACCGCCGCTTGGTCTCGACAAGGTCGAGGGGTCTCGACAAGCTCGACCACCGCTTGGTCTCGACAGGCTCGACCACCGCTCCTCGACCACGGGGGCTACAGGCTGCGGCCGTCCTCCCAGAGGCGGTCTGAGGTACCGCTGATCAGCGCGGCGGCCGACATCGCCTGCGCATCGGTGAACGAGGCGATGTAGTCCAGGACTGCACGTGAACGCCCGAGGCGTACGACGTCGTGTCCGGTGCCCGCACTGCTGTCCCGATAGGCCTGCGTGGTCGACTCGACGGAATCGGTGAGCCGGCGCGGGGCTCGCGCCGCGTCATCCGGGTCGGTGAGCCAGGCGTGGAAGCCGGCGACCAGCGCCTCAAGTACCCGAGCCTGGCCCCGCTGATAGATGGTGAGGTCGGGGCGATCGAGCACGAACCGCGAGTGCACGAACTTGAGCACCACCACGTCGTGCCAGGCGTCCTCCCCCAACCGCACGTGGCCGCTGCGGATGTCGGGGTGTTTTTCCACCACAACGGATGCCTGCAGCCGGTCGATCCAGTGCCGCGTGAAGGCCGCCACGGCCCGGTCTGCGGCGATGCCGCCGTCGTACGGCATGGCGAGCAAGCCCTCGACCAGGCCAAGGTTCACTCGAAGTACCGCTTCACGGAACGCGTCCTGGTCGGCGATCCAGGCGTCCTTGCGTTGCACCGATCGCCAGGCCAGTTCGAGCGAATACCCGGGCGTGCGCAGCGAAGACTCGAGTTCCTCATGCGTGAGCCTTGCGAACGTGCCCTGGTTGGCGAGCCAGCTGGTGAGTTCGGCGGAGACCGGTGTGTGCTGCAGCACGCCGGCGCGGTAGAAGTCGTCGAGGTCGTGCACCGAGTAGGCGATGTCGTCGGCGATGTCCATGACCGAGCATTCCAGCGTCTGCTGGTGTGTTCCGATGTTCGGGTACGCGCTCCTGACCCTCGCCATTTCGGCAGCGTCGATCGAGTAGGCGGAGAATTTCTGCGCTCCGGCGGCGCGGTCGAGGCCGACACCGCGGGGTAGCTCACGTGCCGGACGCTCTTCGGTCGTCCACTCGTCGCGCGTCCACGGGTACTTCAGCACCGCGGCTCGCACCGCTGCGGTGAGGTTGAGCCCTCGCTCGGCGGCGTCGCAGGTGTCAAGGGTGGTGAGGATGCGGAAGGACTGGGCGTTGCCCTCGAAGCCGTCGGCGAGTCCGAGCTTGGCGCGCCCGAGGCGATCGAGCACCTGTTCGCCGAGGTGCCCGAACGGCGGGTGTCCGAGGTCGTGGGCGCTGGCGGCGGCCTGCACGACGACCAGGTCGCACCCGCCGAGCTCCGCGATGGTGCTGCGGCTTTCTTCGGTGCCGGTGCGCAGGCTGACCGCGATGGATCGCGCCACCGCCGTCACCTTCAGCGAATGGGTCAGCCGGTTGTGGATCGTTGTCCCCGACCCTGCCTGCGGTATCACCTGCGTGACGGCGGAGAGGCGGGAGAAATACGGCGAGAAGCGGATGCGCTCCAAGTCGACCCGGAATTCGTGGAAGCCGTTCTCCCCAGTGTCACCATGCGGCTCGTCGATATTGCGGCTGCGCGGGACGACGCCGTCGGTCGATGAAGCACGGTCAATCGATGCGGTGCCAATCGATGAGGTGCGCTTCGATGCGCCGTTCTTCGAGATTGCGTCATGCGAATTGGCGTCATGCGAGGGGGTGGAGATCTCCATCACACCAGACTGCACCATCCTGTGACGAGAAGCAGGCCGGGAGGGGGAGAGTCACCGAGGGCGTTCTGGCCGGCTGCTGTCAAGCTGTGGCTGGTAACGGTCAGGTTGTGACTGGCCACTGTCGGGTTGCGACTGCTTGCGGTGGGGTTGTGGTGGGTTATTGGATGCGGCCGCCGCGGCGGGGGGTTCTGGTGATGTCGATGCTGGCTGGGGGGATGAACCAGGGGATGTTGTCGATGATTTTGATGTCCCAGCCTTCGCTGTGGAGGAGGTGGTGGTGGGG